>JAYSTF010000162.1:0-19656 GCA_043720065.1 Pseudobdellovibrionaceae bacterium
ACTTCAGCATTAAGTAAAACGCTAATCACAGAAAACCAAGAATTGCAGAAGCATTCTCGGCCGAAGCTCCTCGTCTGTGGGTGAACTCTACAAACGAGAGGAGAAGGATATGATTCATAACGGTTATGATGATTATCGGAATGCCTGGGACTTTTATAAAGGACTTGTCGCTTTGAACCTAATTTTGTTCAAGCTACTCCTTATTTGGGTCCAGCTTTGTTTAGCGATTCACTGATCTAAGGTCTAAAGGGCTTAAGGGGAAGGGGCTTCGGCACTACATTCGCTCATTATAGTCCTGCGGATCTTGGGAGCGGCGGGTCCCCGCCTTTGCTCACGATCCTTCTCAAAAAAGCAGTGTTCCCGTTTTGGAATTTTGCACTTCAATGCGCATAACTTAATTATTAAATCGATTACAGTGATGCGCGAGGGTGAAATTCCGAATCGGGAACACAACATTTTTGCGAGCGCTCATTGCGCGGGGCGGGTCAGGAATGCTGCCCTAAGGCGGGTCGAAACGCTCGTTCGTCGTGATCAGACCAAAGCGAGCTGAGCATCCAATGGTACAAGGTTCAAAGGATTCGACCCTAAATCCCGATCTAATCAGTTGCCGCGAAGTAAAATCACTTCACTTGTGGCTTTTGTAATTACCATTGAGCCTTTGCGAATTTGTTCGACCAAAACGGTTAGACGAGCTCCGCCAAGGCATTGTCCGCCGGCAGCGCCACCCTTCATGCACATCTTCGTGAAATATGTGTATTCCGAAGCATTTGGATTTAGATTTCTCAATGAGACGGAGTGGACGGTATTGCCAGCGTCTCTGAACTTCGTCAGATCAGATTTTTTGGCTAACAATATCGCTTGAATAGCAGAAGCGGTGGCATCACCTAATTCTATGTCGGGACCGGGCTCGACGCGAAGATCGCGAGCATAGGCTGAGAAAGCTAAACTTTGTGCTGCGAGGACCATGACTAAGAGTTTTTTCATAAATTATCCAGGTTAGAGTTAGCATCAGATGCACCACATCAAAAATTAAGTAAAGAGGCATAAGCCTTTTGTATATTTTAAAATTCATTCAGGAAAATTAGCTCAAGAGTGGGGCTTTCGCTTCGGGCGCCAGTCGTCCCTGCAATTAGGCGAGGGTGCACCTCAGAATGAACTAGCCGCTGTTCCGTAGCTAATTCAACTTTGCCAGAGGGCCATATGACAAATTCGCGATAATTGGGGTGATTTCTTTCCGTGTACAATAGGGCGTCTTGCATGGCGGTGAGACGACCGAAGTCCACCCCGGGCATCACCACGTTTTGAACTTTTCCGCGAATTTCGTCTTTAATTTTAAGCCGCTTACCGTTGTTCGAAAGTTCTGAAATTATCCAAGCTGATCCGCTAGAGCGCCGATCTGTACGCCTCTCCCGATCAATATGGATTGCGCGAAATTTTCCATCATTAGCGAGCTCAACCTCGTCGTGACTTGAGATTAAGCGAAAGCCCCCAGCCACGGGCGCAACATAGCCCTTTCGATCGTCATCGTATTCCATCGTTTCTATAGAGGAGCCTACGTCGCCCGGAATTGAGGCGTTGACCTCACCGTCTAATTTACTGGTTTCCTTGTTAATGCGGATCAGTGAGTGAGTGATAGGGGCCTGGCCCCTGCTCCGAGCTACGAAATAATATAAATTGTCACGATCAACGGAATCGAGAGGAGTTACTCGCGTTAAAGGATAACCAATGTTTTTGCTTAAACGCATCAATAGCTTTGGTTTCTTCGGATTAGTTAAGTCATACAGAAATCCATCTGAACGACGTTGCTTATTTTCAGACCAATATGCGGTCACGAAAAGCTTCCGACCGTCTTCCAAAAACTTAAAGTCATATCCATAGGCTCGATTCGGAAGGGTGATTTCAGACAAATGCACCATTTTAGTTTTCGATTGATCTACTGAAGAAATAAAAACGTTCCCCACTCGATCCTCATCGGCATCTGGGAAGTATGTCCTGTGAAAAGATACAGCCATAAATTTCCCACTTGGGTCTATTGCGAAATGAGTAAGCGGGTAGGAACCCGAAGGCCTTTGCACGAATTTCTTTGGATCAATTGTCCCATTAACCGCATCTGCGATGTCTTGGTCCGACTTAATTGGAACTACAGTGTAAAGACGTTCCCCTAAACCTAATGAGTCTATGTAAGTATCTAAGGGTATGCTTGCCCATCGCAAGCTCCCGCTCGATTTTGAAGTCGCAACTGCGAGTGGGGATTTGACACCCATATTGCGGAGAAGTTCAGTCGCAGCCTTCGCCGCATTTTGGTCAGGCGTCAAAGCGCCCTCGCAACCATCAGAGGGCTCGTCGTTTGGCGCAGCTGCCAATGAGATGGAAATAACGAAAACGAGCAAAACAACTGAAAATCGTAGACAACCATCTAATAATTTCACGAAAATCTCCTGCCAGATCGATCTGCTATTTAGCTAGATATAGCTATGCAATGCATGCCAGATGACTCGGCAGGTGAGTATGAGGCCGTGGTTCCACAATGTCCAAATCCTAAGCTCACCCAATCTTCGACAAAATATATTGGTTTATAGACACGTGAGCCTCCGCTGCGCGAATAGCAATCTCTTTATGTTTCTCCGGCGTTGTCCGCACCGAAAGATTACCTTTATAGCTTTGGGTGGATAGCGGCTCCGGTAATTTTTCGCCATTTTCAATCATCATCTCCAGAGCCATCCGAATCGGTGTCTTCACTTCTTTAACCGCGCCCTCCGGTGTATTGGAGTGTGCCTTCACAGAGGGCAGCTCCAATGCAAAAGCAATAAACACATCATCTTCTTCGGACCACTCAGCCCGATAAGCGAACCGGTTTAGTATCTCGGAAATTTGTTTTGCTCGCTCATTTTGTTTTTTCATTCGGCAATTCCTCCAGTTTATTTAGAGCTTTGATAACTTGTCTTACCTGATAAGGTTTCCCCATCTTGCCATCGGCCTGCAAATTCACCCACGGCTCACCTAGCCATGGAACTTTGAATACATGGTGACTTGTTCCATTAACCCTTGGCGCGCCAAAGAAGTGGGTTGCTATTTTTATTAGAACAGCAAATTTCACGCATTTCGAATTAATTAATGATCGGTAGGCCTCGGCGAACGTCATAAGCGATGATAGCACTGGTGCTATCAAAACTCTAGCTGAATCATGCTAGCATATTTGCTATCGTGCTTCAGGTTGAGACAGAATAGCCGTCCAAAAGGCTATTAAGCAGTTTCGGCGAGATGAAAACTGGACGGGAGTCTACCCCTCTGTTTGAAGTCGCAAATTGCGACCTCAAATATTCCACGGGCAATACCCGCGACATCTTAGGTCCGTCACACATACGGGGCCGCACGCAGTGTCTGCCAAGCTCAGCCCATCCGCGTTTTGACTAATGACCAAGCCTTGTTCAGAAGGTTGATTCACACGAGCAGACAATAAAAGTCCGCATTCGTTTCTCGCATCCACGCCATTAGCAAGAGCCTGTGAGGATCCGATCATCGCGATCAAAAGGTAGAGACCCCGAAAAATGGATGCCAAGTGCCTCATGTAACGTTCACGTTACTTCATGCAGGTTAGGGCTTTAAAGAACACCGGCTCTTCAATGAACAACGCTCCGACGATTGTTACCGCCCTCCATGCGCGTCCACTTGGCGAGCCGCTTTGCGACGGAGTAATCAAAACTAGCGAACCGTTCTGCGGGATCCAGCTTTCGGTTCGCGCGTAACGCAAATCACTCACATTTACATCGAAGCTTTCCCCGCCCGCTTTAAACCCGAACGCGAGACAAATGGCATTCACTCGTTCGCTTGCGAGGCTCCGCAGCTCCGTTTTGGACAGATGTTTAACTTCGTCGCCGTCCCATTTGAGAAAGCGTGACCCCTGATATAGTGCGGGAAAGGTCCGTTTCTCGCGGAACAGCGGGATCTGATCGAATGTGTTTTCAGGTGCCGCGTTTGCGAAGTTGCAGATTAATGCGATACAAATCACCATCAATTTCACTTCAAATCTCCAACGGCAACGAGCAGTTTGGAAACTTCTCTTCAAATACAATGCCATAATACCGATTGCCGAGGGCGCCACTGCGATACCGGGATATAGTTCATTGAAATATGAGCACCTGGTGCGTGTATTAAATCCAAATTAATGTCAGGCGCCGGCCCATGCGATTGCCTGCTCCATTTCGGCAAATGTGCGCATCTCAATGACCTTGCCGTTCCGGAAAGTGAAGACATCCGCGATATGCCCTTCGATCCATTCCAGTTTATCTTTCAGTCTGACACACACATGCAAGGGAACGATGATTTTATCGCCCGCGACCTTGAATCCTTCCGGTTCGATCCGCTCAATCTGGGGGTCAAAAAATTTCAGAACTGCTGGAATGTCATTCCGGTTGAGCGCAGCGTAGACTTCCTTGATCGCCTCTGTTTCGGTCGCACGGTTTGGATTTTCGTTCGTCATGAAATCCCCTAAGAGGGAGTGTATGGGCGGACCACCCGCGACGTCGCGTGTAGGAAAAAATGCTAATCCGCAAATTTAAATCCAAGGGACTCGAAGGGCGAGTTTTCGATTTTACTTTCCGCTGTGAACGGCATGAGTTTCGTTAGAAGTGCGGCTGCGGATTTTGGTTTTAAATTCCTATTGAGTATAAGATCGAAATACATGAACTCTGCAATCGCACTTGCAGCCCAGTCGACGCTTGTCTTATAGCCTGACACAGGAATGGCGGAAGTGAACGTTCCCTTCATAATGTCGCAAGCGGAGAAGTGGATAAGCTTGGCGGAAGTTGAATAATTCATCGCTCCGGTGATGTCGCTGGCGCCAACTGACTCATCCGCAGCTAAGATGCCATCTTTGGAGCCGTGGCCGGCGAGAACGAGAATAAAAGGTTCAGCAAGGAAGGCGGTTTCTCGAATTTGCTTGAGGAGAGTCGGCTTATTTGTGATTTGCGAATGATGAAACTTCACCGACTTATTTCGCGCGAAAAACGCCTTTAACATCGCGCCAAATGAGTAATCAGACTTTTCTGCGTCCCAATCACCCTCAAGCAAAATTAGCTGAGAGATTCCGGGTTCAGGCGCGACGCGCGTTCCATTCCAGGGAGACCAGGAATCACTGGCCGAGTGACGCCATTTTCCCGTGAAGGCTTGGCCGCCCGGCGAAATCTGAAATTCGCCAATGCCAGCGTTTCCTTCTTCTTCATATTTGAATTTTAAAATTTTGTTTTGGACGTGACCTTGGAGTTTTGCCGGGCCACTGATTTCATAAATGCCGCTTATTTGGCCATTGTCTTCAATCAGGCGAACACGACCGTAAGTAGTTTCCCATAAACCAACGAATGCATTCGCCGCAGCAAATGAAGGCCCGAGACAAAGAAAGATCATCACGAGAATAAACAGAAAGTGACAACTACTCGTCACTCCTCGCTCTTTTATCATCCGCTCATCCATTCAGATTAAACAACCCGTTGTTGCAAGATCTTAATCCAATCACAAAAACTCATTAGCTCCAGTGTTTACAATTCTACAGGGATCATTGAATCTTCCACAGGATTTTCAACCATCCCTTGGAGGGAACAATATGAAAAAGTTTATGATCGCGTCATTTCTTTCTCTGCTTAGCGTGACGGGCATTAATGCCGTTGCGACTAACGACCTAAGTCCTGTGTCAGAAGAGATTCTCGCTTCTGAATTCGAAACTCAGGCTATTCGCCAAGTGACGTATCGCTCTGCGATTGTGCGACCGCGCAGTTTCTCGCAGACCTATAGTTTTGCGATACCTCACGGCGTTCGCGCTGATGAAATTCAGGTGCGGGGTGTAAGTGGTACGGTTATAGTTGAACGCGCCGTGGTGACTTTTGGAAACGGCAATTCGCGTTTACTCCGTTCATTAGTTGGTAGTTATGGCGAAGGCGGCCAGTTAGGTGTTCGCCAGAGAAGCGCCATGTTTAACAATGTCAGAAATGTCGAAGAAGTTCTAATCACCGTGCGATCTAGTGGTTATCGTCGCAGCGTCGATAGCTTCAGAGTAGTCATGGGCCTTAATCGAGAGGACCATGGAGATGACTGGGATGACAACTGGGATGACGCTGGCATTCGTATTATAGGTGCCACTTACGGCCGAAACGTTGGTGCGATGAGAAATAACGCATTAGACGAAATGGCAGATGCTTGTAACGGCCGTCAGTCTTGCTCATTTTTAATCGACTTCAACAAACTGGGTGGCGACCCCGCACCCGGACAAGTGAAGGATTTTAGCTATTCATTCACTTGTGACGGACAGGTCCGTGCCGCAAGCGCCCTCGTAGCGGCCGAGGCGCATCTTAAAACCGTGCGTTTAACCTGCCAGCACTAGGCTAGTCGGATACCTATTTCTTCCAACCCGCTCTCTTTGCTTACCTGAAGAGAGCGGGTTCTTTTTTTAGACGAGCAAGTTTTAGTTTTACCCAAAGGGCAGTGGATGTTAAATCCCAGGGCCTGATGAAACAAGTTGGGTCGGTCATATTTCTAGTATTAGCTCTAATCTCTTTGCTATTGCCCAGCGCAAATGCGGCAGTGTTTCCGCCAAATGAATTAGCACCCGTGAAGGGTGGAAAACTCATGGTTCGCTTAGGGGATCTGCAGGTCTATCCAGGCCGCTATACCAAGAAGCTTAAAGGTACAGCTTATTTCGCAACCGTCGTCGTTGAACGAGTGGATTTGCAGATCGAAGAAGGCAAAATGATCTACGATTGTACCACTGTTCCGACTTCTAAAACCGGGTCCCTCGCCTGCGAAGACCTTGAGTACATCCGTCCTCAAAAACGCTAAAAGCAGCTGGCCGGACTAGGCTTCGTCCGATTATAATGACTACTACGGCGTAAAGGGGATTATGGTCGAGACCTTCTTACTTGAGACTACTCAGTGTCCACGTTGCCAAAGCGACCTGACGTCTAAGTCAGGTCAGCTTAATTGCGGCAAATGCCATATTCGGTTTAATGAAGTTGATGGAATTCCTTGGTTGTTCGCGTACCCGGAGGCCGTGCTATCGGATTGGCGCACGAGGGCTCACTTCCAATTGCAAACTATGCTTGATGAAGTAGCCCAGATGGAGTCCGCAGCGGGCAAGGCCCAATCACAGATCGCTCGCGAAAGATTGACGAACCTTGCTGTCGGGATAAAAGCAAACTTGCGCGTTTTGTCTGATATTCTTAAGCCTCTTGCGACACAAGGGAAGGTTTCCGTAAATCTTCTGCAAGCTGTGAAGAGCCAGCTCCCCTTAAATCAAAAGCTCATGGGTTATTACGCAAACATTCATCGTGATTGGTGCTGGGGCGAGCGAGAACATAAGGCGACTAAAGATTTGGTTGATCGCTTAATGGGCTCAAAAGCAAATCTCGGGAAAGTTTTGGTGTTGGGTGCGGGTGCTGGCCGATTTGCCTACGAGATTGCCCAACAGGGGGCGGAATTAGTTGTCGCTTTGGATATCAATCCGCTCCTCGCGATGTTTGGTCGCCGAATGACGACGGGGCAAGCGATTGATTTTTTTGAATTCCCGGTGGCGCCCATCGGAGTAAAGCAGGTGGCGGTTGCAGGCAAGTGCCAAGCGCCCGCAGGTCCCGTGAAAAATGTTTTTTGGTTGATGGCCGATGGCATGAATCCGCCGTTTAGGGCTAAAACTTTCGATACGATCATTACTCCTTGGTTCATAGATGTGATCCCGCAAGATCTTAACCTTATGACGGACCAGATTAATCGTCTGCTTAAAGTCGACGGTCAGTGGCTAAACTTCGGTCCGTTTGGCTTTCATGGCAACGCCATCGGCTGCCAATATTCTTCTGAGGAGGTTCTTGAAACCGTGAATCGTCATGGATTTAAAGTGACCTCTAGCGAATTGACAGATCTTCCTTACTTACAAAGTCCTAATAGCGGTCAAAGACGGGAAGAAAAAGTCTTAGGATTTGTCGCAGAGAAAACAGCTGATCAGCCTGAGCCTAAGCCCTTTCGCCATTATCCAGAGTGGCTCGAACTACCATCGCTGCCAGTCCCAAAAGAGCAGAGACTTCATAACTACGCTTTTGCAACGGAAGTTCAATTTCAAGCCCTAAGCCTTATTGATGGTTCAAAATCGATGGATGAAATAGCAAAGGCTTTTGCGGTTCAACATGGCCTGTCTTCAGAGGACGCGCTTGGCGCCGTAGTCACCTTATTCCGGCAACTTTGGGATGGAACTTAAGAGACCTTTTTGATTGAGCCGTATTAAGATCTAGGATACATCTCGAAGTCTATGGAAAGCGTGGCGGAACTCGACGTAACGTCGGTCACATCTCTGATCGAACACTGGAGTGGTCTGCCGCTGGCGACCCGCAAGGATTATTTCAATCGACTCCCGCGCACGGAGGCCGAAGAGCTATTTCTAAATCTTGGTCCCCTCGATCAGTATGAACTCCTGTCGGAACTTTCTCCGCTTGAGAAACGCTCATGGATTCGCCTTTTGGCACCGGATGATACGGCCGATTTAATTCAGCAGTTCCCCACTGAAGAACGGGTTGAAGCATTACAGCTTCTCGACGAGAGATCACGTCACGAAGTAGTGGGCCTTTTAGCCTATGCGGAGGACGATGCCGGGGGACTGATGAGTCCTCGCTACATCCGGCTTCGCCCTGACATGACGGTGGAAGAAGCGATTCGGTATATTCGCGCTCAAGCCCGCAATCCGGTTGAAATAATTTACTACGCCTACGTTTTGGATTTCGACCAGCGACTTCAGGGCGTAGTTTCCTTCCGCGATTTGTTCTTGGGGCAACCCAATAAACTAGTTCGTGAAATCATGCACATGGAATTAGTCACGATCCAAGAGGACATGGATCAAGAGCAAGTGTCGCGACAGTTCGCTAGTCATGATCTTTTGGCCTTGCCCGTTTTGGATAAGGACGGCCGCATGAAGGGTATTGTTACGGTGGATGACATCGTAACGGTCGTTGAAGAAGAGGCCACGGAAGACATTCAAAAGATGGGTGGAACCCAAGCCCTTGATGCGCCTTATTTAAAAATTGGTTTTCTTGAAATGTTGCGAAAGCGCGGCGTCTGGCTAACGGTTCTTTTCATCGGAGAGATTTTCACTTCGACCGCGATGGCTCAGTACGAAACTGAAATTAAATCCGCCGTTGTGCTTGCTCTCTTCATTCCGCTTATCATTTCGAGCGGTGGAAACTCCGGCTCGCAAGCTTCGACTCTTATTATTCGTGCCTTAGCCCTGCAGGAACTTCAGTTAAAAGACTGGTGGAAAGTCTTGGGTCGGGAACTAATCACAGGGTTAGGCCTTGGACTAATGCTCGGTTTGATCGGAATGTTTAGGGTCATGTACTTCCCAATTTCTGATAGCGTGGACCCAGCTCATCTGATGTCGATTGGTCTCACGGTTGCCTCAAGTCTTATTGGTGTGGTGCTTTGGGGCTCTGTCACCGGATCGATGTTGCCGTTTATTTTACGTCGCTTGAATCTCGATCCCGCGACCGCATCGGCACCGTTCGTTGCAACTTTAGTCGATGTGACGGGGCTAGTGATTTATTTTAGTCTTGCGAGTCTTTTTCTCAAAGGGTTGCTGCTTTAATCAAAATTTTCCGTGCGGCGATTGAAGAAGCGAGTAACGAGCCCGTCATCCTTATGCTGCGCTTGGCGCAGTTCAAGCTTAGGTCCACTGAATTTCACTCCGGCTGTAATAACCGAATTCATGGCGGGAACAGCCGAGCGAAATGCGGCGGCCCGCGCTTTGATCTCCGTACCTGCGGTTTTACCATCGGAATGGATCGGTACCATGAATTCCCGAATGGATTTTAAAAAGAAAGAATAGTCGCGTTGTCCGCGAACGACCATATTGAGTTGATTGCGAGGATCATAAATATCGAGTGATGAAGAGGCTGTGGGCACTGGCTGTACATGGTAATAGTCTTCAGTAGCTCTGACTAAACGTCGTTCAACACCTGGATAGCAAATGTAAATCCCGCGGCCCGCCGTCTCAGGATTACGAGTCTCTGCGAAGGACCACGCGACGTGTTTAAAATGCGGTAAGAGCAATGTACAGGAAGTGAACTCGCTCATCTCAACGGGAAGAGTAAATTCATCCACAGCGAGGTTAACGGTTCCGGAAAGAATGGCGCCTTCAAATTTAGCCCTCGAATTGGATTCATTGATCGACCAATTCCAGCCAAAATTACCAAAGCCCTTTAGGTCAACGGGCACAAACGACAGAAGGTTGATTCCGCCGGTCATATTTTTAAACGTGTCGACCGCTTTTTGGCGATTCGTTCCGAAGTTAAAGGACAGCGCCAAACTCGTTGGCATTCCTTGATCATGATTGACTACTGCTGACGAGGAGTTTTTAACGTGCCAGGTTCGAATGAGATCGAACGCACCCTCCGGGTCTAGTACGCAGCGGCTATAGCGGATTTGTTTAAAGGAAGCCAGGTTTCTCTTTCGGTGCTCCGCTGAGTGCCCAAGGATGCGTGAATCAATGCCAACGTGATTCGTCAGCAGGCGACAAAGAGGCTCGGAGTATTCTTCAGACAATGTTGAAACGCCCGGGTCTAAACTCTCTAATTTTGCTAAAGCTTGCTGCGGAGTTATTTTTAACGGGTTGCTAGGTTGTACCATCAGCGAGTTTAGAGTTGGCGAAGAGGAAAGGTAGTAAGTTAGATTCAAGCGGTCAGCGAGAGTTCTCGGCGCAAGCGGGGCGCCATGCTTTTTCTTTAACGCTTCGGAATAGGATTTTGACAGGCTAATAAATCCACCAAGATCCATTTTTTCTTCCAGAGAGACTTCATCGGAGTAGAAAGCCGCCGGAGGGCGTGACATTCCCGTTGCATCCCGCGGTACAAATGGAATTTTAATCACATTCGCACTGAGTGTGGGATCGGGCAGAACTTGAAATTTTGAGTCGCGGCTAATTCCACCATCGGGATTAACGCGAACGGATTTTGGATCAACAGGTAAGAACTGAATCAACAAAGTGGTCTTCATGGCGATCGCTGAAATCGCCGGAAACTCCAGCGATACTCGCGCTGGCACAACGCCGTCCTGGGCGCGAACCAACTGCTCAGTGGAAGTCACATAGCGCCGATACAGAATATACTCAGGCTTCAGAGGCCCAAGTTCCTCCTTGAGACTCTCTTCTTCCGCTTTGCCCAGAGGTCGTAAAACCACCATGCGCATTAGATAGTAACCGGACCTCAAAAGTTGGGCCTTGGTTTTGGCGGACTGAAATTTCGGATTGATATGGAAGAAGTAATGGCGAATGACGGAAGCGGAAAGAGACTTATCGACTCTGTACTCAACAGTTTGGGTTGATTGTTCCCAACTGACACTGCCAGTCCAAAGCACCGCATTTCTGAGCGCGTGCTCACTATTATCTTGATTGGGAGCTGGGGGCGGAAGCTGGCGCATAATATCGGCGTCATAGGTCATCGCGCCAGCGGCGGCCAACCCACGATCCTGGGCCGCCACTGACATCGTCGCTAAAACCAAGGCGACGCCGATTAGAATTTTGATGACCCGGATTCCGTTTCCCATGATCGACCACCCGCGCTCTTAATCATCAAAAATTATGCCTTCGATTATGGATGCGGCGAGGTCGTTTAATTTAATTGAGCCGCAAAACATGCCGCGAAGGCGCCATCCGTGGCCGGAAATTGTCCATTTACGCTATCTAAGTAACTGTTATTTATTGGGAATTCATGAAGGCGGGGTGAAAAAATTACCTTATTTGCAGAGCCTCGACCAACGTCTCGTGATCATTAACTAAAACAGAATCCTGTTGTTTTCCTGACTTGATTTTTATCTCATGGAAAGTGGAGGGTGGGGGTTGAGTCTAAGTTTCCAAGATCTGAATTTGAATCAAGGGCCTAGCCCTGCCCAAGCGGAACTACCTCTTCCCATCGCCGTTTCTCGCCATGACCAGCATAATCTTGAACTTAAAATCGGTTTGAATTGCGGCAGTGCCCGGCAGAACATTGGTGTCGATCTCTATTTATTTTTGCCCAAGAGCTTACACATTTCGGAGTGGAGCCGGCAGGAGCTGCGCCAAGATATTCATAGTCGGCTAAGACTGGCGATGCAGCAGACGGTTTCTCGTCATGAAACAACACTTCATGCTCTAAGAGCTAACGTTGCCAAACATCTCATAACCTTTCAGGAGCAAAGTTCGGCCGCGACTCTTGAACTACTATTACAAGAGACGAGAAGCTTAGGGGCGGTGGTAGGCGAGCTGTTGAAATATGAATCCCGCCGACTGCGTAACGAGCTGCTTGCTGTGACATCGAAATCTCGCCGCTCGCTTCAGCCAGAAACGACATTGGGCGATGTGAAATCCATTTTGCAGAGAGTGGATCGCTTGGTTCATCAAGCCATTGATCTCGCCGAATCCGAAACAGCGCGGGAAATTCCCGTCATGCGCCTTTTGGGTGAGTATGTTCATCACCTCTATACGGACTTTCTTGCTGGGATTTGTGACGAGCAACAGGCAATGGGCTCACCAGAGCATGAAGAATTGAAACTTCAGTGGGACGCCTTAAGCGGATGCATTTCAGACTTACGCGTTTCTCAGGCGAAGGCATTTCGTCGCTTTGAGCAGTCGTCAGCGGCCGACAAGCAAGTGGTGCATGACCTTAGGCTTTTGCGATTAAGCCAAATAAAGAAGTTCTTCCAGTCCCAGATGTTTATTGAAGTGACGAGAAAAGAAACCATCCGGCGCTTTTCTGAACCAGCCGCAGCTGGTGCCGCAGCTTTTGCCGCAATGTGGGCCGGGGCCTTTGAATACTTCAGTCAACCAAAGCTTCACACCGTGGGCTTTGGCGGGACTATAGTTATTTGCACAGGCGTAGCTCTTTATGTTCTCAAAGATCGCTTGAAAGATAAATTTCGCCACGCCTTTACAGCGAAGCTCGAAACTATTTTGCCTGAGGCCGAACAAAGTCTTCAAGCCGATGGCAAACGCATTGGTATTGTTCGCGAATGGTTTCGTATTTTGACCAGCGCTCAAGTTCCCACAACAGTCATAGCCGCTCGCCGTAGGGGCGATCTGACTTTGGCGGAAAGTCATCTGCCCGAAGATGTTATCCATTATGGGCAAGAATTTGAACTCGAGCCCACGGTGAATTCTTATGGCGAATTCGAACGCTCCGTTCAGCAGATTTTAAGAATAAACATAGAACGTTTTCTTAAGCATTTGGACGATGCTTACAAAACCGTCGGATTGCTCGATCGTGAAGGGGACTTTAAGCTGGTAAGAAGCCGTAGGATTTATCATTTTCATGCCGCTGTAGTGGTAAAAAAGAAACCCTTAAGGCCGCAAAATTGGCTACTGAAGCTGCGCTCGAAGCCCTCGTTTGACTCTGGCGAGCCTATGCTCGAGACTCTTTACCGCGTTGTCGTTGATAAAAACGGCATTGAGCGCGTCGACTCCATTTAAAGTAAACGGAAGCAAAGTTATGAAATCATCGACTTGGTATTTACAAGGCAAGGCTGGTCGCCGTTTTCGTTTAGGCCATCCATGGGTCTTCGCAAACGAACTTAAAGCGAGCCCGAAGGGCATCGAACCGGGCAGTCCAATTGAGCTTAGGGATGAGCGCGGTGAGTTTCTCGCTCGTGGCTACGGAAATCCCCACTCTTTAATCGCCTTTCGAGTTTTGTCTCGTCGTGAATCCGAGATCAACCCATGGCAGCACTCTTCTTTGGCCGAAAAAATTATCAGCGCGGCCTACTGGCGCCGAAAAACCGGTTTAGGGGAATTTAGCCATCGCATGGTCTTTGGTGAAGCCGATCAACTGCCTGGACTGGTGATTGACCGCTTTCTCAGCGACGACGGTAAGCACCAGATTTTAGTGCCGCAAATTCTGACCGCAGGAATGGAAAAATTAATTGGCGAGCCTGCGGATTTTTTTCCTATGTGGGTTGAAAAAGCAACGGGCATTACGTGGGCACAGACCACTTTGATTATCCGCCGTGATGTCGGCGCGAGAAAATTAGAAGGGTTGAAAATAGATGAACCATTGATCCTTCAACCGTCGGAAAAATATCCACCGGAGAGTTTTCCAGCACGAGTTCAGTCAGGCACTGGGGCTGGAACATTGATTTTCACACTGAACTTGATCAGTGGGCAGAAGACCGGCTTCTTCTTTGATCAGGCGGGAAATGTTCGCCAGCTCTTAAGTCAGTTAAAGAACTGGCAAGCACCAATGGACACGCCACTCAATGTTCTCGATATGTTCTGCTACGTCGGACAGTGGGGAACTCAGGTGAGTGGGTTTTTTAAAGCTCCAGGTCATCCTCCAACGGTCCATTTAGTCGATGCTTCAGCTCCTGCGCTGAAACTTGCGGCAGCAAATGTAGCCGCGGCTGGTGGGACGCCGGTGATTTATGAGCTTGATATCATGGAGGGCTTAAGTGGCGTGCCCGATTGCGACGTCGTCATTTGTGACCCTCCGGCTTTTATCAAGAGCAAAAAAGATCATGCTGCGGGCTTAAAGGGTTATGTGAAAGCAAATGCATTGGCTTTAAGGAAATTAAAACCCGGCGGCTGGTTTGTTACTTGCTCTTGTTCACACCACTTGTCGGACGAGGATTTTAGCGAAGTCTTGAGGCTCGCTGAGAATCGCGCGGAAACACCCATTCGCTGGGTCGCGCGCGGCATTCAGGCGGCGGATCATCCGATCAGAATGGCTTTTCCGGAAGGGCAATATCTAAAATGCTGGATTGGGATGTCATAGTTGTTCTGACGACAATATCGCCAGTGTCGCTTCCTTAAACAAAACTGAACTTATCATAATGGGTCGATATTAAAATCCTTAGCTCTTTCATACCTCTGTCCTATCTCAGGTTGAAACACGGCAGGGTTGCGCGGCACTAAGAATGCACAGTTTAGAGGGAATCCTGGGGGGATTATGAATCGGCGCTGGTTAAAATATGCCTCGGCTTTATTGATGTCGTCTTCTCTTATCGCTTGTAGCTCTGGCTCAGATTCTGGGTCAGGGGCCGTGAGCGCTGTCGTCGGATTAGCGCCAATAAATAAACTGTATGGATCTTGTAACCACGTTAACTTAGCTGACCCAAATCAACGTCATTGCCGAGAATGGCACGGCTCATACTTTGCGAGCTTCAGCCTTCAAGTCTCTTGCAACGGTATTGGTGGAGTCTACTCCACAGCAGCGTGCCCAAGCCTTAGTCGCGTCGGCACATGCTATTTAGGCAAAGACACTCAGATGGAAACTCGCTTCATTTATTATTCAAATAATTGGTCGGTCTTGTCGGGAGAAGCCAATTGCGCCCTAAAAAATACGACATCCTTAGGCGGAAATCTCGCTTCCACATGGGTTGCCGGCCCGTAACTCTATCAAAACTGACTCGTCGGCTACACTTTTATCCAAGGTCGATCTTGCACATAGGGGTACTTCGCTTTGTGCCTCGCCATTGCGCGTGGGTATTTAGAAACCGTCGGAACCTCCTGTTCCGGAAACTCACCTGGAGCCACATCATTGCGAATGAAAAAGGCGTTAAAACCGTAACTTTGGCTTCCGACGTAGCGGTAGCCTTTTTCCTTTCCTAACTTCACAAAAGCCCCAAGGGAGGCGCCGAAATAAATCGGTCCGTGCGGCTGATGTTGAGCAATAAATTTAGGATCATACGGAATGGTCACGGAAGTTCTAGGATCAAGCACATCATTATACTCAAGCACGATTACTCTTGGACTGACGACGTCCAGTGCCTTCCAGATCCAATAGTCATTGCCATCGAGGTCGAGTGACAAAAGGTCTATCTCCCCCTCAATTCCACTTTCGCGCAATAGCTGGTTGATATTTTCCGCTGTGATCCACGCCGTCTTTAAAATCGGAGGAAAAAATTTGGTGCTTCTATTAGCCGCATAAAAGGCGCGGCCCTTATTCAAACGATGTTCATTCCCATCGAGGAGAAGTCCATGCCATCCATGATTAACAAAAAGATTGGCTGTGCAACACTCGATGCCGGTGGCGGCGCAGGCTTCAACGGCGATTTTATTGGTGGTTCCGATTAGCGAAAATATGTAATGAATGATGCCATCTTCACCGCTCTGGGAAAAGCAGCGGAATTCAACATCCGAAAACGGCAGTTTAATTCCCTGGTGCGCCAACTGCCGGTAATTCATTTTCAAATCAAGCTGAAGGTTTTGGTCCAACGTGGTGATACGGTCCAAAAGATTCTTCGCCAGAATTTGTCGGTCGCGGAACTTCCTAATAAATTTAGGCCACAATATTTTCATAGGCATAATAAATAGTTCGGCACCTAAGCCTTGTCGACATGAAATTTCTAGAGTTTTAAGACGAGCGTAAGGACAGTCGCCAAGTTACGACTCGCCAGACGGGCACAGGTCGGACATTCTCCGCGCGGAGAAAAGTCTGCGTCATAATCCAAGAATTCTCAAAGTAATCTGGTGCACCCGAATAGACGGCTTTAGGGCCTCTCGAAGGGTCCACAGAGCCGTGTCCATTACGCCGTAGCCTTCTTTTTTGAGCGATGCTTATCGGCAAACCCTTGTAGAATCTCACGAATTAAAACTTGATACCGCCCCTCATAATCCTCATTGAGAGCTAATTTCTTAAGGTCTTTAACGAGATTCAAGGGAAGGCGGATAGAAATATGCGCCGTGATATTCTCATCCTCGAAGTCTTCGATTGGAATGTTCGCATTTCCAGTCTTAATTTTTTTAGCCATGTAGTTCCTCCCACCTTTCCAAAAGTAGCATTCTGTTTTCTTTAACGACTCGTAATATCCGGTTTAAAGTGGCATTTGAAAATTCAGTTTCCTCATCCATCACTTCCATTTTCAAAAGATTGATTCGAACCGAGGCGCCCATTCCTTCAACATGCACATGCGGTGGTCTATGATCATTCTCATTAATTTTATAGACCAGATGTTTTGACGAAAGGGCTTTGATTCTTGTCATCCAAAAACAAGAATACAGTATTTACTGTATATACACAAGAGGTATATAGAGCAACGCCTAGGCAAAGGAGGGTGGTTCGAGTATGGGAATCGGTCAAACTCGTATCAATCTATAATTATTGATGATTTTGAAATGGTGCCCGAGAACCTAAAGTTGAAAAACCGCGTCGAGGCGCTACGTCGGTTTTGTTTGAGATCGAGGTCGACGACCCGGGCCACTTGGAGATAAAACCTGCGCTCTTCATAGGTAATACGGCTTTCATCATACTTGACGCTCAAGAATAGCTTCAAACGTTGATCTCCCAGAGCTTCCCGTCAATTTGTCGGAATTGGCAGCCAAGAGCGCTGAATCCATGTTTTCTAATATCTTCGAACACGGCTAGAATATCCGGCTGTTGTCCTGGACAAAACCCTGTTGAGCCTCGTCGACGCCGACACTGAGAGTACATTTCGAATTTCGATCGATGGAAAAAAGATCGTACTCGAAGCAATGAGCCAAAAGGAAATTGATCGCATGACCCTGGAAGCGAGCGATAAAGTGCGCAAGGTTCAGTCATTGGCATCAGCCAAACGAGGCGTGATCGGTCTGGGACCAAGGGTGTCCTCGGGAACGACAAATCTGCGGTTTAGTTAGCTAATGTCTTCTCAATGAGATAGCTTGCAAAATGGGTGAAAATCCATCTCTTGAAAGCTTCGTGGCCTTTCCTCTGATTCATTAAGCCCCACCAAATAATTTCTATTTCTGTGAATCAAAGATTTCTTCGATTCAACATAGAGGAATCAAGAGTAAAAAATGGCCAAAAAAACAGTCCGTCTTCAAAAAATATTAAATCAGAATAGCAATGCAAAAGGTCCAAAAGCTGTGGCTAAGCGAATGGGATCGCTAGAAAAGTTTCGTCGGATGGCGACGGTCATTCAAGATTCCAATGATGCGATCACGTTTCAGGATTTAGATGGCAATATCTTGGCATGGAATCGGGGCGCTGAACAAATTTACGGCTATTCCGAAGCAGAAGCCCTTAGCATGAATATAGTTGATACCGTCCCGAAAGATTATCAAGAGGAAGCACGTCAATTTCTTGCCTCTCTAAAGCGTGGAGAGTTGGTGTCAACGCTTGAGACAAAACGCAAAACTAAAGATGGTAGAATCGTTGATGTCTGGCTGACCAATACTAAACTCACTGATGATAAAGGTAAATTAACTGGAATCGCCACTACTGAACGAGACATCACGGAGCAAACGAAAACACTAGAAAAGTTTCGTCGGATGGCGACGGTCATTCAAGATTCCAATGATGCGATCACGTTTCAGGATTTAGAAGGCAATATCTTAGCGTGGAACCAAGGCGCTGAACAAATGTACGGCTATTCAGAAGCAGAAGCCCTTACCAAAAATATCGTAGATACTGTTCCGCAAGAATATCAAGAAGAGGCCCGTGAATTTATTAAGAAGCTTAAACGCGGAGAGTTGGTGCCGACTCTAGAGACAAAACGCAAAACTAAAGATGGCAGGATTGTTGATGTCTGGTTGGCCAACACTAAACTTACCGATGATAAGGGAAAATTAACTGGAATCGCTACCACCGAACGCGACATTACTGAGAGAATAGGATCGCTAGAAAAGTTTCGCCGTATGGCGACAGTCATTAAAGATTCCAATGATGCAATCACCTTTCAAGATTTAGATGGTAATATCTTAGCGTGGAACCAAGGCGCTGAACAAATGTACGGCTATTCACAAGCTGAAGCCCTTAGCATGAATATCGTTGATACTGTGCCTACGGAATATCAAGAAGAGGCCCGTGAATTTCTTGCCTCTCTTAAGCGTGGAGAGTTGGTGCCGACTCTGGAGACAAAACGTAAAACCAAAGACGGCAGGATCGTTGATGTCTGGTTGGCCAACACTAAGCTCACTGATGATAAGGGAAATTTGACTGGAATTGCGACAACTGAACGGGACATTACTGAGAGAAAGCATGCTGAAGCCTTGCTCAGAGAAAAAGCCCGCGAACTTGATTTTCTACGCGAAGGCCAAATCACGCTCTCCGATAAGATGCGAGGCGAACAGGATGTTGCGCGCTTAGGGCAAAGCGTCTTAAGTCACCTCGCTCCATTTTTAAATGCTCAGATGGGCGCTTTTTACTACGTTACTGAGGAAAAGACTCTCAAGCGCGTGAGTGGTTATGCTTATAAAAAAGTTGAAGCTGAGGAAAAGACAATTTCACTTGGCGAGGGCTTGGTCGGACAGGCCGCACTGGAAAAACGACCCATCCTCCTCGAAAAAGTTCCCTCACATTACTTCGGAAAAATCCACTCGGATTTGGGGGACTCCTCTCCGTGCTCACTTCTCTTGGCCCCTGTTTTTTATGAAGGAGCGGTCAATGGTGTGATCGAACTGGCTTCTTTCGCATCCTTCTCCGAGCACCAAAAAACATTTCTAGAGCACGTATCTGAGAATATCGGTATTGCGATCAACACTTCGATTAGCCGAAAAAAGCAGCAAGAGCTTCTCGAAAGGTCCCAGGGTTTGACCGAGGAACTTCAATCCCAACAAGGGGAGTTGAAGGCCACCAACGATGAGCTTGAGGTCCAAGCGCGTGCGCTTCAGGAGTCCCAGACGGAACTCAAAAGCCAGCAAGCGGAGCTTGAGCAAACCAACGAGCAGCTTGAAGAGCAACGGGATATTTT
>JAYSTF010000163.1:0-6717 GCA_043720065.1 Pseudobdellovibrionaceae bacterium
AGTGGACAAAAAGTCGACGGGCACCTTATACACAGCCATGGATATACCTCTTATTATTTATGGGACTGCGTGGAAGGAAGATGCCACAGCTCTGTTGGTGCAACAGGCCGTGCGCGCGGGTTACCGCGGCATCGATACCGCAAACCAAAAGAAGCATTACCGCGAAGATTTTGCGGGGCAAGGCTTAAAAGAGCTGGGTGATTCGGTCGTGAAGCGCGAAGACCTGTTTCTTCAAAGTAAGTACACTTACCAGCGCGGCCAGGATCATCGCCTGCCCTATGACCCAAACGCTTCGTTTGCGGATCAGGTTGAGGCTTCATTTAACAGCACTCTTGAAAACCTCAATACGACGTATTTGGATTCTTATCTCATTCATGGCCCAAGCGCCGTTGATGGGTTGACTGATGCCGACTGGGAAGCGTGGGGAAAAATGGAAGAGCTTTACGACAATGAAAAAGCGCTTCGCATCGGAATTAGTAACGTCACCATAACTCATCTTGAAGATCTCTTTGAGAACGCGAAAGCCAAACCCACGGTTGTGCAAAACCGTTGCTACGGGGTTCGCGGCTGGGATCAGGAAGTCCGAGAATATTGCCTGGAGAACCAAATTGTTTATCAGGGATTTTCGCTTCTGACGGCGAACCAGCAAGTCGTAAACAGTGAAGTGGTCAACGAGATCGCCAAACGCTTCGACGTGACACCACAGCAAGTGGTCTTACGCTTTGCTTCGCAGTTTGGGATTTTGCCGCTAACTGGAACAACCAATGAAAAGCATATGAAAGACGATCTCGAAATTTTTAAATTCGAACTGGATGCGTCTGATATTAAAGCGATTGTCGCCCTCACTCGTTAGGTAACAAGTGATTACTTGCACCCTTTGTAACAGCAAAAGTCTCTCGTCTATTCGTGCTGACGGTAAAGCACACGCCTATTATCATTGTGCGAATTGCGATCTGCGGTTTCTCAATCCTGAATTTCACCTCTCTAATGCGGATGAGAAAAAGCGCTATCTTACTCACAACAATGACGTTGAAGATTTAGGTTACCAAAAGTTCGTTACTCCCCTTCTCGAGGAAATTAAAAAACTAAAACCTGCGCCATCGAGCGGCCTTGATTTTGGAGCTGGAACTGGGCCTGTCTTGAGCAAGCTTCTTAAAGAGAGTGGCTACGATGTCGCTCTGTACGATCCCTATTTTTGGCCCGACAAGTCGGTGCTAAACAGGTCGTATGACTTTGTTTGTGCATGTGAAGTGATTGAGCACTTTTACGAGCCGAAAAAGGAGTTTGAGTTGCTAAAGATGTTACTTAAAGACAGAGGCGCGCTCGGCATTATGACTCATATCTTTAGTCCGGCGCAGGACTTCGACACTTGGTACTATCGTCGGGATCCGACGCACGTGTCTTTTTATTCCAGGCGCACGTTCGAATGGATCGGCAAAGCATATGAGTTCAAATCAGTAAATTTTGTGGGTGAGCGCGTCGCCTTGCTGACATCGTAACGTGAAACTCTACCTTTGTCCCATTGCGTGCGTGAGCGACTCTAGTTCAAGCTAAATGAATGCAAAAAACTCTCATCTTTCTTATCGCGATTTTTCTCGTGGGCTGTGTCAGCGAGCCAAAAAAAGTGGAGCAACAAGCGCCACCACCGCCAACTTCTAGTAGCGCTGAACCAGACGAAGAATCCATCGACGTTACCGGCCTTCAAAAATCATTACGAATGACGAGAGATGCCGAGGACTTAGGTTATGTTGAGAAACAATTTGAATCATGTCGCGCGGGATTCGGCCTTTCTCCAATTCGGAACTGCCGCCCACTTTATCTGGTTGTCGTCCATTTCCGCCTCCAGTGCCGCGATTCGGAGGGGACCGTAAGCGAAGTCGTCACCAATGCGGAACTGCGCGCGATTACGACCAATAATTTGCGTTGGAACTTTGGGAAGGTTCAAGGCGTAACAAAAACCGACGGCGAAGGCTTTGGCCAAGTCGTAGCTATAGCCCCCTCTCCTTCGCGAAAGCAGAGATTTAGACTCACTCGCGGCAATGATTTTTTAGCACTGCCCGCCGGCGACGTCCGCAGAATCATCGTGCCCCGCACCCCCTGGTGCGAATAACGTCATTAGACTTTATGACAATTCTAAGGGCGCACTAGTTCCGCATGCCTTCAATTGCCGGAACAGAACCATCGATCATGTGCGTCGCGCCTAGACTGACGCATATAATCGATGGTCCTGTTCCGGCAATTGAGGGCACGCGGAAATTGTTTCGTTTTTGGCGATGTCGCGTACGGCGTGGTACGGATAGTACGACGAAGCCCCTGACCCCGGGAGGTACACCTCTGGAATTTTCGTTTGAACAGGTTGATCAAGATCTTTTCTTGATAGACAAACAATACAGAACTCTTCGACCACACCACGGGAGTGATATCTCAGGGCCCTATTGGATGCTGATTGAAATCGGAATACACCAGGGGCAAATATGGTGGTTAAGCGATAGAAAGAAAATTGCTCCTGTGAAAGAGTCTTGTCTAATTTTTGTGCCCCCTTACTCGTGGGCCATGGAAAACTATGAAGCAAATACTTTTCTGAGAGTTCGTGGATTGATTTCGAAGGGTAAGCCACCAATCCTTAATACTTCAGGACCAGTACTCTTTTACTCAGCTCTGCCTTTCCCAAAAACGACAAAACAAGTTTCAGCTTTGCTTGCAGGCATTGATAGTTTCGAAAGTATCGGCGCAAACACCCGTCCGTCGTCTCTTTCTGAAAGAGCTAAGCGCCTCATCGATGAGCATCATCACCGTTCAATCGAAATTCAAGAGATCGCCCTAAGTCTCAGATCGAACCCGGCAGCACTTTCTAGAAAGTTTAAGGCCGACTTTGGGGAGACCCCAGCCTACTATCGCAAAGGCCTGAGAATTACAGTGGGAATGTATGAGCTTTTGATGGGGACACCGGCGATTGAGGCTGCTCACATTGCGGGATACAAAGACCTAAGCCGATTTTACAAGCAGTTTAAGAGCTACTTAAAGCAAACGCCGTCCGAATATTTTAAAAAAAAGTCAAAAAACGCCAAGAATTAAGGTCCGAATCTGACTTAAGAAGAGCAGAGGAGGATTCATGAGAACACTTATATATTTATGCTTAATGTTGCCTTCGGTTTCAAACGCAGGGCCCCGTGCATTTAATTGCACAGGCATGACGACACTTGCAGGGGGATACAATGTTGAAGTTTCCGTAACGCTCTCAAAACTTAAACCCGGTAGCAAAGTGGGCCTGGCAAATCCGATCACGGAAGATATTGAACCGGAAGTTCAACTGACAATCCTAAATGTACTAAAGACCAAATCTGGATTACGAGTCTTCGCCACATACGACCAGTCCGAACACGGCTTTTTGACGTTCGAGTTTCGACAGCGATCTGATGGTAAGACGGTCCTCACAGATTTTAAAGGTTTTGAAGGCAGCATCGCCTTTGGCCCGGCTGAGCTGAAATGTGATTCGCCAAGCGGGGCGGGTTTTATTGCGCTGATTTTTTAAGTGAAATCGTCAAAACAAAACGTGCGACCAGTTCGCTGGCGCAGGATGCCTCAACTTTTATAGTTTCGTGGTGTCGCTCGCCGGTTTTATCAACCAGATCGACCAGACGAGAAAGTGCCTTCCCGTCTACAGACCTAAACACGACGTCGGATTCGGGGCGCTTCAGAAATTCGGCTTTAAAATCTTTAAAGACTAGGCTGATCTTAGAGCCTTTTTTGCGGATATGATGGGTCGCCAGCAAGCCACCCGCGCAGTCCGCACCGATGGCTAAAGCGCCGAAATACATACTGCCCAAATGGTTCTTCGTTATTTTATTTAAGGGAATGCGGATGGCGATTTCGTTATCGTTAAGCTCGAGGACCTTTGGCGTCGTCATAAAGAGCAGCGGGATCTTGGTCAACCCGAACAGGCGCAGCATTATCGTGGGGGAAGAAAAAAGTCGTTGGAGTTGGTCCGTCATCCTTTTAAGGTACAGAACTATGCTTAAGATTGAAACGGATTTTACGCGAGCGTTTGGCACCAAATACCCGATCATGGGTGCGCCCATGTTTTTAGTCAGTTCTGAGGAAATGGTTATCGCCACAAGCAAAGCTGGCGGCTTAGGAACATTCCCGGCGCTGAACTTTCGACCCATCGAAAGATTTGAAGAAGCTTTGATTAAAGTAAAACGCGAGGCGCAAGGTCCGGTTGGCGTAAACATTATCGTTCAAAAGCAAAACAAATACCAAGATCAACATCTGGAGCTTTGCTTAAAACACGAAGTGGATCTCATCATTACTTCACTTGGAAGTCCTAAAGACATTATCGCGCGAGCAAAGGGTACGAAAACGAAAGTTTACTGCGATGTCGTTAATTTAGTTCATGCCAAAAAGTGTGCGGACTACGGAGCAGACGGATTAATTGCTGTTGGTGCAGGGGCCGGTGGGCACGCGGGCGATATTTCATTGTTTGCGCTGATTCCGTATCTCAAACAGGAGATCAATCTTCCTATTGTCGCTGCAGGATCGATCGTTGACGGCAAAGGGTTACTTGCCGCCCTGGCTCTAGGTGCGTCGGCGGTTTACATGGGTACGCGACTGATTGCGTCTCAGGAAAGTCCCGCAAGCGACGATTACAAAAGCGCCATCATAAATGCGGGATGCGAGAGAATTGTGAACACAGACCGGGTTGACGGGTTTCCTGGAAATTTCATTCGCACGGAATCGCTCGACAAAGTGGGTTTAGAAAAAGGCTTTTTCGAATCCGTCTTCACGCAAAGCCCCCGCTTTCGCAGGGGCCTGGCTCTAACTCGTGCTGCTCGCTCGCTTTTTGCGAACGAGAAATCAAACATTTCTTACAAGAACGTCTTCTCTGCCGGTCATGGAGTCGGCCTTATTCACGACGTGAAATCCATTCAGCAGATCATTGAGTCAACGGCACAAGAGTACTTTGATTTAAAGAAACGGCTACCTTAGGCTCGATTCTTCTCCTTAGCTGCCCGTCCGCTATCTCTAAAATCTGGTCACAGTCCCGAACCGTTCCGAGTCGATGGGCAATGATCAACATCGTTACTCCGGCACAAGACTCACGTAAAATCCTTTGGACCGTCGCGTCCGTCTTCACATCGACGCTTGCTGTTGCCTCGTCAAGAATGATGACTTTCGCATTTATCAGCAATGCCCTTGCCAAGCATAAAAGCTGCCGTTGACCTTGCGAAAGGTTAACGCCATTCTCAACGAGCTCTGTTAATAGCCCATTCGGAAGACTTCTAACGAAGTCTCCTAAACTGGTGCGATCAAGTACTGCCCAGAGCGCTTGGTCCTTGTGCTCCTCGTAACGATCGAGGTTTGACCTCAGTGTTCCAATAAATAACGTCGGATCCTGCGGAATTATCGCCAAAGCTCGGCGAAGGTTAGGTAGTGGAACTCCGGCAATATCCATTTCATCGATTAAAATCCGACCTTCTTCGATCTCGATGAAACGGAAAAGCGCTTGAAATAGCGTGCTCTTTCCAGAACCCGTTCGCCCTATAATTCCCACGCGTGAGCCGGCCTTTACCTCAAAGCTTAGCCCTTTAAGTACGAGCGGCATATGCATAGCGTACCGGACTTTCACAGCTTCAAACTTAACTGCTCCTCGAGTGGGCCAAGCCCTTGGCATCTCAATCTTTTTAAGAGTCTCCGGCTCTGCGGGCAGATTCATAAAATGCCTCACTCGTTCCATGCTCGTCATTCGCGCTTCAACCTCCGCCCACACACGAATTCCCCAATTTAAAACTCCCCAGAAGCTAAGAGAGTAAACCGTGAGCAACCCCGCTTCACCGGGTGAAACCTGTCCTTGCCGAACAGCAAATACAATTCCCACCGTAGTCATCATCGCTACAAGTCCACCGACCACAGGGATTCGCGAGGAAAACCAGCGATTGATCATGTAATGTCCGAAGAACATTCTCTGGTTGTGCCGTAGTCGTCGGTAGAACTCCTGCATAAACCATTCGCTCTTTCCATAAGCGCGAATCACCGTTAACCCTTGAAGAGTTTCCTTAAAATGGGCGTAACGGGGCGACCTGGAGATTGAGTCCAAGCGCTTCACTTCTCTTGCGCTCGAGCGATAAAGCTTTTGCATCCGGTAATATACAAAGAATACCGGCACCAAAAACAAAATCACTGAGGGCAAAAGTGCCGCGATCAGCACGAGCGTGACCAACACTTGAGCAAAGCACTTAATCGAGTGTTCAAAGCTCCACTGCAAATGGATATCTATAGCTTCCATATCGCGCGAAAATCTTTGCAGCGCCCGCCCAACTGGCGTCGCATCAAAAAACCGCACGCTGGTACCAAGCACACCCTTAAGCATTGCATCGTGAATCATGCGACCCGCGGCGAGACCTCGTCGTAGCCAAAATAAGTCCGCTACTAAAGTTCCCGCAAGAACCAACAATCCAATCGCACCATAGGTGTAAATCGCACCCATGGGAGACGAAGCCAGATCACGCAAAAACTTAAGGCCGGTTCCGTTGCCCGCCTGGACATTTGACATATATGCGAGCCAAGCCTTTTGCATAAGTGGCAGGAAAGTTGCGCTTCCGGCGGCAACCGCCAATGCGAGAAGCACCCAAGGGCGCCAACGCTTGCTTTCCCCACCCAGTGATAAAATATAATCCCAATACATTCCGCCACGAACAGCACCGAAATGTCGGTCTTCAT
>JAYSTF010000164.1:0-19412 GCA_043720065.1 Pseudobdellovibrionaceae bacterium
TACAAAATAATTAGGAGTATAAATGAAAATGGTTATGATTTTGCTCGTAGGTCTATTTGCCGTTGACGCTTTCGCAAACAATCTCTTTATTCCAAATTATTACCGCAACCGGCGGACAATCAATTTGATGTCAGCCATTGGATGGAGCGACAGAAATGAAGCTTCAGTTCTCCTCTATGCGGATAAAACCACGACGGACACTGCGGGAACTCCGACCAACGAGACCAATGGCCACAATTCGACTTTAGCTGTGTTTCGGCGACTCAATGACCAAATCAACTTAGAGACGGCCCTTCTTGGCGGGAATACAACTTCAGAAGATATGAATCCCTCTGCACCTGAAAGAAAAACGACGGCATTCACAGGGAGCGTAGGGCTCGGTTACGAGTTTGCCGATGCGCCGGTGGCATTTGGTATTAGCTTTTTAAATCTTCGAGCCAATTCGGAATCTGGCCTTGGTGTGAAGGATCACGCTACCCACAGATTTGCGTCTGCTGGTGTAGGATATAGGTTGCCCTCAGAGATATATATTGGGACAGGCCTTGTAACCTCATGGCTGGATGTTTCTGACGAACGCGAGCCTACTTTCAATTATTTGGCAGGTGCAGGCAAAGTCTTCGGTGATCGGAAGAATCCAGATGCCGCCGCGGAAGCCAGCCTGCAGTTTCAGAATAATGAACACACTCAAGCGTACGAACTCAAATTTGCTGGCCTAATGAACCAAGAATCGGCGCAATACTACGGTTCTTTCGCCTACGAGCTCAGGGATGGAACCCGGTCAGGAGACGAAGTCACCTTGGTTGCCGGCATGGATTATCGCTTAGAATCTAACTTTTACTTCGGACCGCAGTTCGCCATTGGGTTTGATAGTGCAGATTATTCGGCGGGGTCTGACACCAAATCCAGTTATCTTTCGTTAGCGGCCGGGTACCGGGTAGAGGCTTTCGAGGTCGTTGTCCGCCTGGGCCGCGATGCCGAAATTTCTGAGAGAAGCTCGCCATCCTCCGACGAAGAAGAAGATAGCCGCGAAGTCGCGATCGGCGGCAGCTACTTTTTCTAGTTTAATGCCGTAGCGGCGAAATGCCGCGTCCTAGGTGCGGCGCCCGAAGATGACGTTGTCGTGGAGAGCAATCAACCGATCGTGAGTTTGGTGACCGTCGGAGATTAGCAAACAATCGACGCCGATTTCACGGGCGACTTCGCAGTCGTGATCGGTGTCGCCGATTAAGAGTGTATCGCGGCCAGCAATTCCCGAAGCGCGAACTAACTCATGACCACGATCAACTTTTGATGAAGCAAAATGATCACCGACACCAAAAACGTGATCGAAAAAATGCCTGATGTCGAAGTGCGTGGTGATTTCATCCAGGTGCCATTGTGACGCTGCGGAGAGGATCGACTGCTTTCGGTTTACGCGCACCTGGGCTAATAGGTCCAGAGTCCCTGGAAACAATTGGGCTAATGCGGCCCGCTTCACGTTGTACTCATCGATAAAACGATCGCAGAGTTGTTCAAACGTCACTTTCGAGAAATCAAATCCGAGGTTCTCGTAATACTTGCGGACAGGAAATCCAAACGCGGCCCTGTATTCTTCGGACGAAAGCGGCTTCAATCCGTTCTCGGTGAGCAACACATTGACTGCACCAACAGCCACGTCAACGTCGTCGACGAGAGTTCCGTTCCAATCCCAGATGATATGTTTGTAATTAGAGACAGAAGCTAGAATTCGATCGTTCACATGAATCTTTTCAACTAGTTACGCTGTTGCTTCCGCAGCGGAAGCGGCCCGCGTCATAAACCGCTAGCGCAATCAGAGGTCTTAAACTTTGTCTTTGGTTTCAGTCTTTGTTTTGGCGGTATCGGTGGTTTGGTCGGCACGCAGCTGCTCGCGGCGGGCGTCAGTTACGTCGATCTCAGGATCTTCGCCGAGACCTTTTTTGAAACCACGGATAGCTTGACCCATTGACTTGCCAAGTTCGCCAAGGCGCGATGGTCCAAAAATCAAAAGGACAATCACCAGAAGAATCAGCATGTGTGGCAGACCAAGACCCATAAGTTCCTCGCTTTATGTTAAATCGGTATCACTTTCAGTCGGCTCGAGTCCAGCTTCAACCAGCTGATTCTCGACCACCTTACGTCTGCGGCGACGCCTCCGGCGACGTGATTCATCTGGCATCGAAGCTAGCTGCTGGCTAGCTTGTTGTAGAGCCTGCCGCCAAAACACTATCGTCTTGGATGGCATTGCATAATCCCGCTCAGCCAGTGTTAAGGCTAGGGGGAACGCCTCATTGCGAAGCACGGCAAGTTGGCGGCGGAATCCACGCCGAGTGAAATCATCAAGCTTTTGCAGCGTCGACTGCATGTGAAGTGCTTTAGCGATCACACTTTGTTCGAATTTGAAGATACCAAGTTCATCGCGCATTAGGGGCTCAAGGGCTGGATGCTCTTCCCACTCACTGGCCTTTAGCGCCATCGTGACGTCTGGTTGAACGATTGTTCGCACGTAAGCCAGCATTAGGAGTGCAAACAGCTCTTGGGAATTTTGTTTATCGACGGCGAAGTCATGAATGTGTCGCAGATGGCAGAGGAACACCTCGGTTTGGATTGCATCGGAAAACACGGCATCCAGATGAGGTGAAATGTAACGTAATACTCCTAGGTCGTATGCCTCTTGAAACGCAAGAGACGGATCTTTCAGCCGAACAAGTTTTAAAAATTCTTCGCGGCGACGGGGCAAAACAGTGGATGGTAATTTGTCCGCATTTTTTGCCATCGATTCGCGCAGCTCAGGATCGAGCTGAAAGCCAATCATATGTGCGAGACGAAGCGCCCTTAATATCCGGATCGGATCTTCCGCTAAACGCACATCAGGTGGGCCGATCATGCGAATCACCCGGGCTTCAAGATCCGTCGACCCTCCGCAATAATCGATTAGCAGATCTTCAACCGGGTCATAGAACAAACTGTTGATGGTGAAATCGCGGCGGCGGGCGTCCTCTTCCGGTGTACCAAAGAGATTGTCGCCTGCCGACACTTCGCCAGGCGCAAGGTCCGATTCCTTTTGCTCGCGCCGGAAAGTAGCGACTTCAAATTGCTGATCGTCTCGTTTCACCAAGACCAAGCGAAAGCGTTTTCCAATAATAAAGGAGCGAAAAATAATTTTGCGAACTTGTTCCGGTCGTGCAGAAGTGGCGATGTCATAATCTTTCGGCTCAATTCCTAAAAGCAAATCGCGCACGCAACCACCGACCAAGTAGGTCGTGTGTCCGGCTTTTTGCAACGCCCGCACGATTCCTAGCGCGTGGTTGTCGATCCACTTGCGGTGGAGGCTGGGCTTCTTATTGACTTTCATCAGGCTCGTCTGCTCTTTAAGTTGGTCGTGCAATATCTAGATCAGTTTCACTATCAAACATTAGGCAACCTTCGAGGAACCAAGCTCGTCTTTTTGCACGGGCTTTTGGGATCGGCAGCCAATTGGCGCAAAGTCACCTCTGCGTTGGAAGCTGATTACCACATCTTGGTGTTTGATCAACGGGGACATGGCCAATCTTTTCAACCAGAAACAGGTTACAGCCCGGAAAATTACGCGGACGATCTTGAAAAAATTCTCGATGAGCTGGGATGGGAGCGGGTGTTATTGGTTGGCCACTCGATGGGCGGCAGAAACGCGTTGAACTTCGCCAGCCGCTGGCCGCAGCGAGTCAAAGCTCTAGTAATAGAAGATATCGGACCCGATGCGGCAGAGGAGGGCATGGCACGAATTGAAAAGCTTTTAAGCTTGGTGCCCACGCCCTTTCCAACCAGACCCGCGGCAAAAAAATTTCTTCTCGAGGAATACCCGAAACTCATCCCTTGGAACTCCGATCCAGCGACGCTCGCTCAGTTTTTCTACTCGAATATTACTGAAACTGACGACGGGAAAGCGGATTGGCGCTTCTCTAAACCGGGCGTCCTTGAAAGCCTTCATGCCGGACGAACAAAAGAGCGGTGGGACGAGCTTCGTGCGCTTAAAATGCCAACGCTGGTAATTCGCGGGGCGCGGTCAAAAGACCTCTCGCGCGCCGTTTATGAGCGAATGCTCAAGGAAAATCCCCGTCTACGGGGTGTGGAAATCCCTGACGTGGGCCACTGGATTCATTCGGAGGCCACCGACGCTTTCGTGGCCGAATTGAAAAAATTCTTCGCCTCTGTTTAATCACGGTCCTTTGACAATTGGCGGGCGCTATAGTTAAACCTCCTAAGATCTAACTACGTCCTCATGTGTCAAAAGTTTTGTAAAGGGCACCCAACTTGAAGTTTTCTGAATTAGACCTGCATCCGTCATTACAGCGAAATCTGGATAAGATTAATTTCCAAGAATGCACACCCATTCAGGAATCGGCGATTCCTAATGTCCTGCAGGGACGCGATATTGCCGGACTCGCGCAAACGGGCACGGGGAAAACGGCAGCGTTTCTTGTGCCATTAATCGATCGCGTTTTGCGCGGCCGCGATTTAACGACTGCGGCGGCGGTGAATGGGCGTCAACCCGATGAAACCGCATCGGCAGAAGATATCGCACCAGTGGAAGAGGATTCTGAAATTCCCGCGGAAGCTACGGCGGAAGAACTTCATCTTCGTCACTTTGTTGAATGGCAACGCCGCCATTATATTTTGGTTGTGGTACCAACGCGTGAATTGGCTGAGCAAGTTTTTGAAAATGCAAAAGTCCTACTTGATGGCACCGGCTTAAAAGCAGTCGCGGTTTACGGTGGGACTGCATACGACAAACAAAAAGCGGCCTTTCAAGAGGGCGTTGAGTTTGTTATCGCGACACCCGGGCGATTGATTGATTTGTTCAAAGAGAACATTTGTGACTTTCGCATGGTTCGTGGCGTCGTCTTCGATGAAGCCGATCGCATGTTCGATATGGGCTTTACCGATGACATGAAGTTTATTTTGCGTCGGATTCCGCGCGAGCGGCAGTTCCTCGTGTTCAGCGCAACGTTAAACTTCGATGTCTTAAATGTCGCTTATGAGTTTGGCGCTTTTCCAGTTGAGATCAATATCAGCAAAGATCAGCCGAAAGCGGACAACGTCGCCGATGAGATTCTGCATATTGGACAGCACGATAAGCCGAAATTTTTGCTCTCGCTGATTAAGAAAAATAGTCCACGCCAGGCGATCATCTTCAGCAATTTCAAAAGAAACGTCGAGCGCATCGCCCGCTTTTTGACTGAGAATGGCGTGCCGGCAGTTGGGATTTCAAGTCTTCTCACGCAAGCCCAACGCACTCGTGTAATGGGTCAGTTTAAGGCTGAGAATGATCAAAATATTTTAGTGGCAACGGATCTAGCGGCGCGGGGCCTCGATATTCTCGGCGTCGATATGATCTTTAATTTTGAATTACCGGATGATCCGGAAAACTACGTTCACCGTATCGGCCGAACTGGTCGCGCAGGTCACAAGGGCCGCGCTCTTAGTTTGGTGAGTGATCGAGATGTCGATGCGCTAAGCCGCATTGAAGAATACTTAGGACATAAAGTGGAAATTTCTTGGCTCGACGACTCTGAAATTATCAAAGAGATGAAACCCTTTCCTCCTGATCTTGATCGGCCACGCAGTGGTGGATCGGACCGTGGCGGCGACCGCGGAGGTCGTGGCGGAGGCGGCGGCGGAAGAGATCGTGGCTTCCGCGGCGGTAGCAGTGGTGGCAGCGGCGAAAGACGGCCCCCTCGCGATGGCCAAGGCCAAAGAGCCGATGGACCACGCGGGCCAAGGCGGGATAACCCGCGACGTGATCAACCACGACGCGATGGTCCTCCACGTGAGGGACAGGAGCAGCGTCCGCAAGGCGCGCAGCAAGCTCAAGGTCAACAACAGGGTCAGGGTCAAGGTCAGCAAAGAGGCGGACGACGACCTCAACATGGCCGCGGCCGCGATCAAGGTGGACGTGATCAACAACGTGGACCGCATCAGAAAGCGAACGGAGCTTCAGCGCCGAGAAAGCATCCAATCGCGCTTCCGCGACCCAAATCGGCGGGACCACTGAAGCCAGCTCCTGGAATTACCGGTAAAGTCGGAGGCTTTTTGAAAAAGCTTTTTGGCCAAAAACAGAAGACAACCAAAGCTTAAAAAATTATTTTCGCCAATGAAAGTTGCGTGTGATTTCGTTGCAGACGTGAACCGTCTGATCAAAGGAGTCACGATGATCGCGGCAGGTGAGCACCACCGCGGTTTTTTGTTTCATAAAAACGACTTGGCGAAGCTGTTTGGCGACTTCTCGGTTAATGACATCGACAACGAAACCCTCTTGCCCGTTCACCTTCACAGGCTTAGATCCTAAAACCTCAAAGCCAAGACGGTGGTAATCTTTCATCCATTGCTTCACGTATTGCTTTAACGGCATTGCAGTTTTCAGATTATCAACGCGAACAGTGAGAGAGGGTTGAACACCTTGCGTGGTTTTCGGACTGCGGTAGAGCGTCGTGAGGGAAGGAATGTCTTTCGGCGGTGACGTATGAATCCAAGATGTGCGGCCGGCGTTGATCGAGAAACCGTGTTCGCTAATAAACATTCCGTGATCGGCACCGATCAGATTGGAACTGGAAGTTCCAGGGATGGGAGCAGACCAGGCGTTCAAATTCACAAATAACAAAATAATTAATGCCATCGACTTCAAGTGTAGGTTGGAACTTCCAGTGGAGCAATATTCAAGGGCAGGATTGCGGCTTGTAGTCTAGTTGATAGAGTTGGTAGGCCCCTGAGCGGTCACTCGTAAAAACAAGTCGCTTGCCGTCCGGCCATGACACTGGCAAAAGGTCCTGGCCGACTTCGTAGGTCAAACGCTGCAAACAAGTGGCGTCTTTGTTTATCGAGTAAATTTCAAAATTGTGCAGATCCTGATGATTCGAGCTGAACAAAATCACGTTGTTATTCGAGTGCCAAGATGGCGTCCAACGAATTCCTGGCCCTTCCGTGACGGCTTTTGCCTTTTTCTTGCCCTTGGGGAGCAGCCAAATTTGTGAACTTTGGCCATCGGGAGCGTAGCGGACAAACACCAGGTCTTGACCATCGGGGCTGTATTGCGCTTGGGAATCGTGGCCTTCGCCCGTCACCAACACTGCTGCGTTATCGCCCTTTAGGTCTGAACGCATGAGGGTACTGCGACCTTGGCGAAGAGTGGTGTAGACGAGAGACTGGCCTTTGGGATCCACTGTCGCTTCACCATCAAAGCCTGGATTTTTTGTCAGCCGGTCGATGGCAGTGCCGTCTTTCTCTGCGCGGTAAAGTTCAAAGTTCATCATCGACCACATCGGGCGGCCGCCCGCACTGGGGAGCTCTGGGGCTGTTTTTCCTAAAGCGCTTTGAAGGTAAACCGGTTCTTCTTTGTTCGTGTCCGTGGTGCTCGCATAAACAAGTTGTTGGTTCTTCGCGTTTATCGCGATGCCTTGATCATCACCATCATGAAATGTCAGGCGCCGATCATTTTTCAAATCGAAATCGTAAATATAGATTTGAAAATGGGAGTGTCGCTGACGGAGGCGGCTTAAAAACGCCATTTGCTTCGCCCCAGGGAAAAAAACCGCGCAACAGTTTTCGCCTTGGATCTCGATCAATTGGGGGCGTGCGGGATCGTAGCCCTCTGGCGCCGTGGGCATAGGATCGTTCGCGAATTTATCAGCAACGGGAGCTTTGGCTTTGCACGCGTTCACGAAGGCTAGCGCTACCATTACGAAAATGAATCCTGCTATGCGAGCGCAAGTGCCTTTTTTACCAGGGACGACGGAGCGTGACTTGGAACTTCGCTGAGTTCGAACCATTTGAGTGTTTTCGCTTCCTCAATTGAAGGGGCCTTCGATTTTTGAACCGTAACAAAGATATCATGATGTGTGATCGAGTGGGAAAAATCGAATTTTTTAGGTTTCAGTTTTAAGCGCTGCGCTGAGCCGGGCAGCACCCAGTGCTTGCGTAAAAAGGGGAGTGACGGGTCTTGCGTTAATGCGATTTTACTTCCCCGCGCAAAGACCTTTGCGTCCCAGAGCCAAATCTCTCGATTGCGGCGTGGCTTCGGCAAAGGCAGCTCCAACAACGATCGTGCTTTCAGCCCGCGACAGCTTGGGCGCAAAGGGCAAAGAAGACAGGTCGGGCTTTTTGGCGTGCAAATGGTGGCGCCAAGTTCCATGAGGGCTTGGTTGATCTCATGACTCGGGCCGCTTTCGACCCAAGAGTCGACGGCATCTTGAAGAAGTTTGCGCTCTCCAGTTTTCCACCAGGGCGCCGGCCAATTCAGATAACGCGAGAGAACTCGAATCACGTTGCCATCGAGCACTCCTACTTCTTCGCCAAAAGCGAGACTGGAAACCGCTCGAGCGGTGTATGGACCAAAGCCAGGATACTCAAGGAGTTGTTGATGACTCTGAGGAAAAGTTCTTTGCACCGCTAAAAGTTTTGCGGCCCGCCACAGATTGCTCGCGCGGGAATAATACCCGAGTCCCGCCCAATATTTTCTGACTTCTGATTCGTCAGTGCTCGCCAAGGACTTCAAGGTTGGAAATCTCTCCATGAACCGGTGAAAGTATGGAATCACAGCAGTTGTTGTAGTTTGCTGAAGCATCGTTTCAGAAATCCAAATTCGATACGCGTCGCGGTTCTCGCGCCACGGCAGAGGCCGCAGATTTCTGCGATACCAATTGAGAAGGGCGTCACGATGGAGCTTGTCTAAAGTCGAGTCGGGTTTCATGTATCTTTATCCCTCTCGTAACTTAGCGGAATTGGCAAGAAATAGACTCGTTATTTCCTGGACTTGTTCCGAAAAAGACGAGTGATGTCGCGGGCAAAGCTATTAATTTTTATCTTAGGCCTTTTGGTTTTGACGAGCCCGTTTCAGGTGCCGTCTACAGCGCAGTCGTTCGACGAGGGAAGTAAACCCTTAAGATTATTTCCGGAAACTAAGACATCCAATCGGTTTGAGCTGGGCGATCCCTTGCGAATCGCTCAGGTGGAATTGAAATCCAAAAGCACCCAAATGTTTTTAGAATCCGAGACTGGGGCTGAGGGAAATCAGATCCCCTGTGCTCTGCCGACAGGTGCAAAGGGCACAACTGTCGCCACCCGCGGTGATATGAAGCTCGTCATTTTCGATGCCATCACCTGGAAAGCAGGTTGCAAAAAAAATGTCGGCATAGGCTTTCTGCCCATGGGTTGGATTATAAGCGACGGTCTCAAGTCCGTAAAGAATTTAAAACGGGAAGAGTACGGTGATGTGTGCAAAGCGTACTCATACTTGGAAACCGCAGTGCAAACGCCGCCGGAGCCGTTCATTTTTGAAGACCCACCGATTTGCGCGACCGACACGCTCATCGACATTAGCCGGAAAGTGAAGCTAGCGTCCTACGCGGAGAATGTCGATCCTTGTCTGCGGGAAAACGGGCCCGACCGGGGCGGACCACTTTGCAGTTTTCGTGCGATTTATCAGCAAGCAACAAACTGCGGTCGATCTAAATCGCAACCAATTCGCTGTAGTAAACAGGAATGTGAGAAGCGACTTGGACGCCTTGCCTGTCAGAATTCGCCGTGGAAGGACAAGTCTCTTCAAGAGCGATTTAAGACGCTGATGTCGTCGGCGCATTACCACGGAAAGAAATATGGCATCGAGCCGCGTGCAATTCCGTGCATAGCAGCCGTTGAAACCGGTTACCTCGAGCCGATGGCTAAAAATTTAATGTCTTGTGACGATCCCGTGGAGCATTCGTATCACGGGTTAGGAATGATCACGAAGACCACTTTGGAACATTATTTGAGCCCCTATATTCAGAACACGGTCACGGGCCGTGACAACCAAAAGCGTGTGGTGGGTCCATTTAGAACCACCATTCCTGAATTTAACAAACCGTCGTACTACGCTTGTCCAGAGAAAATGCATGATGCACTTGGTGCGAGCCCAGAACTGCAGATCGAATTGATGGCTTACACGTTGGCCAACAAACTTTCCGCCGCCGGTGGACAAGCTAGCGACCCGGGAAGCGAATACGCATCCTACGTGCACTACAATGCCAACGGATCGATAGATCAGGAGAACGGCAAGCCCCACTCCAACAACTACGCCGACGCAGTGTCGGCCTGCGTGAAGTGCTTGCGGAGTCGCATTCCAGATCTCGCAAATGAAGGCGCGAAGAACAAACAAAATGCGACTCACTGTTTGTCTGCAACCACACGTAAAAATGAAGGTCATCCTTTTGCTCTGACGACGGATGCTCAGATCGAAAAACTATTCAATGGATCCATGAAGCGCTACTGCGGCGAGGGGGGAACGTGAAGACGTTCATCTTGGGATTTTTATTTTGGTCCGCGGTCTATGGGTCTGAGCTGCACTTAGATTTTAATCCTGTCGTCGAGCTCGGAAAAACTGAAGCTTGGACTGCGCAGCGATTGTTTAGTGATGGAAAAGTGCGAATTCGCTTTCGCTTTTCAGCTGGTAAGGATTCAGTTTACAGTCCGCCAATTGCATCAACACTTTTAGTTTCCGCCAAAACCGTTGTTTGGAATGGAAAAACTTATTTGCTTACGTCCTGGCAAGAGGGCGTTTCAACAACTGCTCTGCGTGTATTCGATCCTTTATCTAAAGAAAAACTCATTCTCCTCGAGCGTTACTCGATTGGCGAAGTGAAAGTAAAAATCACGACGCAGGGACTTCAGCTTACGGTGGCTGAACGCGGTGATTGGCCTCTCGAGCCCAAGTACACGACAACCGAATGGAGTGCGCCATGAAAATTCTCATCGCGATTTTAATTTCCTCTTTCGCCTTTGCGAAGATGGAGAAAAAATCCGTTTTTGCAAAAGAGAAACTGAGTTGTTCGGCACGGGAGCTCCAGCGCCGAGATTGCGCGATGGAAAGCGGCAAATTGAAAGTTGATTTATTTCACGGCAAATGGCGTTTCGCCGATAGCGTGACGATGGCTGTGCACGATTTGCCAACGGGCGAGACGGACGTCGAATGGAAATCGGTTTATCTGCATGTTAAAAATGGCCACCGCTTGATTGAGTACACTGCGTGGTCGCCCCCTGCGGGTGAAGGTGAAGTTCAAACGCTCACTTGGTATGTCATCGAAGTACTTGAGCGTGAGCCAAAAGTGCATGTCGCCGAGGTCGTTCAACGCCGGCACTTAACCCCGTCGCGAGAGCCGGCGAGCGCTAAAAACCCGCCAAAGCTAAAATATGACGTCGATCCGCTTGAAAAGCATGGGCTTAAGTTCAATAAGGACACGATAGAATGGCATGCGAGAAGGCTCAAGGGAAGTATTTGAAAGTTCCCGGTCCCGGCCTTATGATGCCCTCATCATGAAATACCAACCGACCAGCGGCAGAGAGTTCCCCAGATTTTCCGGCATTAAAACTTTTTTCAGGCTGCCATTTGTGCCGGTGGAATCCGACTATCAGGTCGCCCTTGTTGGCGTGCCATATGATGGCGGCGTATCTTATCGGCCAGGAGCCAGGTTTGCTCCGGGCGCGGTCAGAGAAGCTTCATCCCTTGGCAGGGGATTTAGCTGGGCCCGTGCAGTAAATATTTTTGATAAGCTAAAGATCGCCGACATCGGCGACTGCCCTGTGGTACCGATCGATCAGAAGCAAACCTATGAGAAAATCAAAACTTACTTCGGCAAATTAGTGGCCGCGAAGAAAAAGTTTGTTGCGGTCGGCGGCGATCATTCCATAACGCTGCCGGTGCTGCGCGCTTTGGTCGGAGAACTAAAGACGCCAGTGAATCTCATTCATTTCGATGCGCATCTGGATACTTATCCAGCGGCATGGGGGTGTGAATATCATCACGGCGCATTCCTGCGACATGTAATTGAAGAAAACTTAATTAACCCGAAGAACAGTTTGCAAATTGGTTTACGCGGGCCGCTTGCGGGTGGCGATGATTTGGATTTCGCAAAAAAAGCGGGAGTAACTTCAACGACCGTTGACGACATTAGGATTAAAGGCCTTGGCCACTTCTGCCGGAATCTTCCAACTTTCAATAAAGGGCCGACGTACATTACCTACGATATCGATTGCCTCGACCCAGCATATGCTCCTGGTACCGGCACCCCTGTCGTCGGTGGCTTGACGACTTATGAAACGCAGCGAATTTTGCGCGAGTTGAAAATCAAAAACCTCGTTGGGGCCGATATTGTTGAATTATGCCCGCCGTTTGATAACTCCGATATCACAGCGCTCGCTGTGGTTGATGCAATGTTCGAACTCCTTTGTATTATGGCTGAGCAGAAGCAAGTCTAAGGGCTAGTAGTTTTTGTCATGCTTTCGTTGGACAAAAGAATCCAAATGAATTCCGCTTAAATTGAGCGCTTAATTAGAGGACAGCTTTTTACTTCACGGAGGAAGTATGAATCGCTTTGGAAAGTGGGCCAGCATCGTTCTCGTATTGGTCTCTTTGCCAGCCTGCAAATTCTATGAAGTCGAAAAAAATCGAGTGTACCGCTCACCTCAACCCAGTACGGAAATCATCAATCAAGCAGCTCAGGCGGGCCTAAAGACGATGATCAACCTGCGAGGCGCCAATTCACGGGCAACCTGGTATCAGGAGGAAGTGGCCGCGACAACCGCAAATGGAATCCATCAAATCGACATAGGCATGAGTGCGGACCGAATTCCTCACCGCTCCGATTTGATAGAGTTGCTTGATGCTTTTGCTACCGCTGAGCGGCCACTGTGGATTCATTGTATGGCTGGCGTTGACCGAACGGGCGAAGCCGCGGCGATCTATCAAATGCTCTACATGGGAAAGACAAGAGAAGAGGCCCTCGAAATGCTCTCCGGTAAGTTTGGGCATTTTGAAAGTATCAAGCCGGCGAAAATTTATTTTATCCGCGATGTTTGGCAAGGCGAGCAGTGGGCCCGCGAGCAATACAATCCTTGCAGCGGTGAATACAAATTCTACGACGTAAATAATCCTGAGTGTCACGGTCAAAAGGCCCCGCCGGATTTCGGCGACGGCGATACTTAGGTTAAGGCGTGCATCCTGACGCAACGATTCGCTGCGCCGAGTTGCGGAAAGTCATGTGGTACCTTTTAGAGGCCGAGGAAGGTGGCGGCTTTGGCGCGGGCGTTTTCTAGGCCGGCGCGGTCGGGGACGGCGCCCTGGGCGAAGTCGGGGCGACCGCCGCCTTTGCCGCCCATGGCGGCTGCGACTTCACCTAATAATTTTCCCGCGTTCACTCCAGGATTTAAATCTTTAGAGACGGAAACAATCAAAGGATGAGAGCCGTTACCTTGTCCGACGATCACGACGACACCGGACTTTAATTTGTCGCGAAGCTTATCGCAAATGTCGCTCAAAACTTGGCGATCATCCAAAGGAAGATCAGCAAATACTAAGCGTGCAACTTTCCCGTTGCTGGAGAATTCGCGAGCGCCCAGCAGAATTTGATCGACGTCTACACTTTGGCCTTTTGCACTCTTAAGCTGACGTTCGAGTTGGCGTTTATCTTCCTTCGATTGCTCGATCCATTTCACTAGTGCCATGTTGCCGGCGCGTGGACCCTCATTCAAAAACTTAACCCAGTTTTCTTGCGTTCCGGTGATATCACGGGCCGCGAGATTTTCACGGATGCTCCACATTGCAAACTGCACAGCTGCATCGCCCGTGATCGCTTCAATGCGACGAACGCCAGCACTTACGCCGCCTTCGCTGACGATTTTAAATAGTCGGATAGTTGACGTGTTAGAAACGTGCACGCCGCCACAAAGTTCCATTGAAAAATCGCCCATTTTGATCACGCGCACTTTATCGCCATACTTTTCGCCGAACAACGCCATCGCACCGGCCTTGATCGCCTCTTGGTGGTGCATCTCTTCGGATTCCACTTGGCGAGCGGCGCCGATCTCCTGATTAACGAGGTCTTCCAACATTTGGATCTCAATCATGGAGAGGGGCTTGTTGTGAGTGAAGTCAAAACGTAAGCGTTCAGGTTCAACCAACGAACCAGCTTGGGTCACATGATCGCCAAGAATGCTTCTAAGACCTGCATGAAGCAAATGAGTGGCCGAATGATTGTTTGCGGTTGAGCGGCGTTCCGACTCTGTGACCATCAGTTGGCAGCTGTCACCAATATTAAATTCACCATCTGTGATGCGCACGTGGTGGAGATGAATCTCATTTTGTTTGGTGCAGTCAAGAACCTCAGCGAGGCCGCTAGGGCCGCGGACCACGCCGACGTCCCCGACCTGACCGCCGCTCTCAGCATAAAACGGAGTCTTAGCGAAAGCGAAAATTCCTACTTGATCACGAGAAAGTTTCTTCTGCTCGGACTTGCCGTCACTGATAAATTGTAGCGCGTCGTTGTCAAGGGCGGCTGTCGCGTAGCCAATAAAATCCGTTGCTCCCTTGCTTTGGCGTAAACCCTGGGTCGACTGGATGAGGTGAGCGGCGTCGCCGGTCATCCCTTTGCCTTTCCAGCTGGCGCGCGCTTTTGCACGGGCATCATTCATCCGCGATTCGAATCCGGACTCGTCGACCTCATAGCCTTTTTCCGCGACCATCAACCGGGTTAAATCGGCTGGAAATCCAAACGTGTCGTAAAGTTTAAATACGATATCGCCGCCTAAAACTTTTTGACCGCGATTTTCAAGCTGCTTCAATTCCGAGTTCAAAATCCCAGTTCCCTGATCAAGAGTGGAGATGAACCGTTGCTCCTCATCCCGAACAGTTGAAGTCACCAGATTTTTCTGACCCTGCAAATCGGGATAAACTGAGCCCATTTTAGCGATCACTTGATCTACTACCGCAGGAAGCAAACTTTCCGATTCAGAAAGTTTTCGGCCAAAACGAATAGCGCGGCGAAGAATCCGTCTAAGTACGTAGCCTCGGCCATCATTGGACGGCAAGACGCCATCGGCGATCAAAAAAGAAGCGGCACGAGCATGATCCGCCAAAACGCGAAGTGCGACGTTGGACTCCTCCACGCGGGCAAGATCACCGGCACTTAACTTTTTAGTGTCCTGAACATAATCAGTTTTCGCGATGCGCGAAGCCGCAGCCATCAAATCCAAAAATGAATCCGTATGGTAATTGCTCAAGGCTCCTTGCATAACAGTGGTGACACGCTCTAAGCCGGCACCGGTGTCGACGGATGGCTTCGGCAGGGGAAAACGTCCGCCTTTTCCGTCTTCGTGATACTGCATGAATACTAAATTCCAAATTTCCATGAATCGGTCGCCTGAACCGCCCATGACATTTTGTTTTGGATCGCCACCGACTGCGGGGCCCAGGTCATAAAAAATTTCTGAGCACGGTCCGCAAGGTCCGCTCTCTCCCATGCGCCAGAAGTTGTCTTTCTCGCCGAAGCGATAAATGCGGTCTTTGGGGACGCCTTCTTGCTTATGCCAAATTTCAGCAGCGTCATCATCCGTTTCAAAAACCGAAACGTAGAGTTTGTCTTTCGGAATTCCTAAAGTCTTAGTGAGGTACTCCCAGCCAAAATGAATCGCCTCTTTCTTAAAATAATCACCGAAAGAAAAGTTTCCAAGCATTTCAAAAAACGTGTGGTGGCGCGCGGTATGCCCGACATTTTCCAAGTCGTTGTGCTTGCCGCCGGCACGAACACATTTTTGCGAGGAGACCGCCCGATTGTAATCGCGCTTTTCAAGCCCAAGAAATAAATTTTTGAATTGGTTCATGCCGGCGTTTGTGAAAAGGAGAGTCGGGTCGTTTTCCGGTATGAGGCGCGAACTTGCGACCTCTTTGTGGCCATTCTTGGCGAAATAATCGATGAAACTTCGGCGGACCTCATGACTTTTCATTGATCACTCTCTTGATGACGGCATCATTAAACCCCCGGTAAGCCAGGAATCGATAAGCCTTCGTTTTTTCTTCAAACGTGAAGTTAACAGTTTTATGAAACTTTGTCTCTAGAAGACGACGGCACTTATCCACTTCGAATTCGGGGTCGGGCGACGTCGCTGGAATGCCACGTTTACGTAGGTAACCTGTAATGTAGCGGTGACTGCGTTTTTTCTGGCCTAGCTGGCGAGTCCAGATTTCCGCTAGCTCCTCAGGCGGGCGAATCCACTTGTGATCATGAGCGTGTTGAACGGCACGAGTCACGATTTCCGGCGTGTAGCGGCGACTCAATTTTTGTTTCAGCTCAAGCTCCGAATGATCCCGCCGCGTCAGATACCGGCTAAGAGAATCAAGGGCTCTACCAAAATCATGAATCAGCTCCATGGCCCCGAAGGTACCAGTACACTTTTAAGGATGCACAGCAAAATAATTGGTTCCCAGCTATCCGCCTTGGGCTTTTTTAGGCTTTAACTCGGGAAGGACTTCGATTTCAATCTCCTCAAGACCCTTCCAGGCTTCGTCGAGGCGTTTTTTATGGCCCACGTTTTCGCTCCAGGTTTGTCCCTCGCGGGTAACGCCGCTATAGCGGATCCGGAAGTCTTCTGGCGAAGTGGAAACGGAAAGGGCTTCTTCAAAGGTGATGAGGTCTTTCATTACAAGTTCCATTAAACTTTGATCAAACGACTGCATGCCCCAGCCAACTCGACCGTCTTCAATTGCGGCAATCATGCCGGAGCTGGCCTCTTTCTTTTCAATCATTTCTCGCACGTGGGGGTTATTGATGAGGATCTCAACCGCCGGGACGAAACCTTCGCCGTTTTTCCGGCGCGCCAGACGTTGGCTAACGACGGCCCGTAAAGTCGCGGCCAATTGCAGACGCACTTGTTCCTGCTGATGAACTTCGAAGGCTGCAACAATGCGGTTGATGGTCTCGGTTGCATCCAAGGTGTGCAGAGTGCTCAAAACAAGGTGCCCGGTTTCCGCGGCGAGGAGGGCGATTTCAATTGTCTCGCGGTCGCGCATTTCGCCAATTAAAATCACGTCTGGATCTTGGCGAAGAGCGGCGCGCAGAGCGCGGGTATAGGAGACAGCATCAACGCCGATTTCACGTTGCGTGATAATGCTCTTGCGATCTCTGATCAAATATTCAATAGGGTCTTCGATGGTTAAAATATGTAGGTTACGGGTGCGGTTAATTTCATCAACCAACGCTGCAAGCGTTGATGATTTCCCTGAGCCCGTCGCCCCTGTTACAAGAACGAGGCCCCGTTCAGTGTCGATGATTTTTTTGAGCGCCTCGGGGAGATTGAGCTCTTCCATCGTGGGTACGGCGTGGGGAATATTACGGATCACGACGCGAATGGTGCCGCGCTGCTGAAAAACATTGAGGCGAAAGCGTCCCAGGCCCGAAATTCCAAAACTTAAATCGACTTCTCGGTATTCGCGGAAAATGGCTTTTTGCCGGTCATCCATCAGGCCGCTGACCATAGCTTCAATCTCTTCACCAGAGAGAGTGGCGAGATTCGCCGCGAGGGGGCGAAGATTTCCATGACGGCGAATCACGGGAATAATACCGGCCTTCAAGTGAAGGTCGCTTGCACCTTTTTGCAGGGCCATTTTTAAGAGCTCTTCCAATGCTAATGACATCAACTTCTCATCGGAAATCAGGGCGTTAGACTTCGCTGGACAAAAACCCAGCTTTGAGGCCAACTCTCTTGAGATTATGCCTAAATTGATCGACGCCTTGGCGACATGGTTTTATCTGGGACGGCTAAAGCCTGGACCTGGGACGTGGGGAACTCTGGGAGCGATTCCAGTGGTTCTTGCGCTCCAGCTTTTTGGTCCGATGGGCTACTTGGTCGGGGCCCTGGTTTTCGCAGTGGTGGCCATTCTGGTTGCGACGTTATACGAGCGTTTCCACGACGGCCACGATCATTCCGAAGTCGTGATTGATGAAGTCGTTGGCTTTGTGATCACAATGACCTGGCTCCCGCACACCTGGCAGGCATGGGTGGCTGGATTTTTACTTTTTCGCCTGATCGATATTGTGAAACCACCGCCCATTCGGCAATTGGATCTGAAAATTCCAGGCGGGCTAGGCGTCGTAGCCGATGATATTGGCGCTGGTATCGCGGCAAACATTATTTTGCAGATCATTTTCACAAACACGTCTTGGTTGGGGCACCAGCTGCCTTTAAGTCACTGAATTTTATTCCCATGTTAACTGCACGGTGAATCTGCTAAGAATCGGGCTCAACGAATTCGGTGGAGTTTTGGAGTGCGGGGCGCTTTCATTTTCTTAAGCGTGATGGGGTTAACTGGTCTGCAGGCATGGGCGGCGGAACCTAATTCCTCTCACGCCCTTGCCGTGGCCAAGATGATTGAATTGTTTTTGGCTGATCATCCTTCGTTTGGCGCTCAGCCGGCTAAGGCGATTTGCCATATGCGACCTCGAATGCAGGGCTTAGGCGTTGAGGCCGAGATTCTGGCGCTTTTTCCCTGTAACAAATTTGGTATTCGAAGCGTGGAAGTACTGGGCGGTCGCCACATTATCGTTCGCCTTGAGGCCTATCATAATCGACAGCAGGCTGAGATTGAAGCCCGCGCGATTTTGGTCGGCGAACTCGAGCGAGACGGGACCAAGTTGTGGTTCAGCTATGCTTCGGAGGAATGTCCTAAGAGCGGCAATTGCAGTAGCGACAATTACCATCATCTTTTGTGGGATCACGAAGTGCGCAGCGATTCTATTGTAGAATTTCGGATTCGCCGCATGCCAATGGGGAACCCCATGGGTGCCCATCGTCACAAGTTTGTTATTGATTTAGAAAACAGGAAAATTGATGGGCCAGCGGGTTTTTTAACCAAGCCTAAGTTCCCGGTGCGAATGCCGCAGCGGCGTCCGCCGCCACCAGCTGTAATTTACCCTCCAGTGACGTTCTTTACCGACTCGTCGTGTACGATCGTTCTCGCGGGCTCTACAGACTCTACCGCCGCAGACCGCTAAAGCTATTCGGCATTTGAGTCACTCTTCCAGGTGGGATATTCCCTTGCAATGGCCGGTGGGGATCCCAAAAAAGTTGCTGAAGTTGAAGACCTTTGTTTGCGCCGTGGCTGGCGCGTGGGGCTTGCCGAAAGTTGCACCGGCGGACTGTTGTCCGCATGGCTAACTGAAACCCCAGGGATTTCCAAAGTTTATCAAGGTGCTATCGTAAGCTACGCCCGAAGCACGAAGATCGATCTTCTAAATGTGAAGGAATCTATGATTCAGTCACATGGGGAAGTCAGTGTTGCAGTCGCTAAAGCGATGGCGCAAGGAGCCAAGCTGGCGTTGAAGGCAGACTGGACCGTCGCGATTACGGGCATTGCCGGTCCGAGCGGCGGAACACCGGAGAAGCCGGTAGGCACGGTATGCTTCGGCGTGGTTGGGCCTGGTTTTGAACAGAGTTTGAGGCATCAATTTCCCTCTCATTTGGAGCGTTACGAAATTCAGCGTCATGCAGCTCTTTTTGCTTTAGATTTGCTGCTAAGTGCGATGAGATAGGCGCCAGATGGGGTTGGGAACAACCTAAGGAGTAACGAATATGAGTTC
>JAYSTF010000165.1:0-2545 GCA_043720065.1 Pseudobdellovibrionaceae bacterium
GGCCAAGTTTACATGGATGGCGCCAACATGAATGCCATGGTTGGCCTTTGCCAACCCGGAAAATTCGGCGCTGATGTTTCCCATCTGAACTTGCATAAGACATTTTGTATTCCTCACGGCGGTGGCGGACCAGGTGTAGGGCCAATTGGTGTGGGTGAACATTTAAAGCCATTCCTACCTAAGCATAGTGTGATTGAAGCGAGTGGCCCTAAAACTGGAATTTCTGCAGTGAGCGCCGCTCCCTGGGGAAGTGCAAGTATTCTACCAATTTCTTGGGGTTACCTTGCGATGATGGGTGGACCAGGTCTCAGGCTTGCGACTGAAACCGCTATCCTTAATGCGAATTATATTACGGCTCAACTGACTCCCCACTACCCACTCTTGTATTCAAACAAGAACGGCCGGGTTGCCCACGAATGTATTTTAGATGTGCGTCCATTTAAGGTGACGAGTGGAATCACCGTTGATGACATTGCAAAACGCCTAATGGATTACGGCTTTCACGCACCTACCATGTCATTCCCAGTGCCTGGCACTTTGATGATTGAGCCGACAGAAAGCGAAAGCAAAGAAGAGCTTGATCGTTTCATTGAAGCTATGATTCAGATCCGCAAAGAAATCGCGGAAATTGAAAAAGGTCAGATGGATCCTGAAGACAATGTGCTTAAGAACGCGCCCCACCCAGTCGATCGCCTATTAAAGGACGATTGGAAACATCCCTATTCGCGGGAAAAAGCAGCGTATCCACTGCCATGGATCAAACACCGAAAATTTTGGCCTACCGTCGGCCGGGTCGACAATGCGTTTGGCGATAAGAACTTGGTTTGTAGCTGTTTACCGCTTGAGGCGTATCAGTAATGGAGGCCCTGCAGGAAATTAGCTAGCTGCCTTTATTATGGTGGGCCGGATAAGAGTGAATTTCCAGCCTTTAGAGTCGAGGTTTTTCTTCAATGGAAAAAGTTTAATCGGTATCACTAGCTGCTTCATGATGATTTATCGGCGTCTGGAAAGCTCGACTACAGACGAGAGTTCATTTGTGAGTAAACCTTAAAAATGACAACCAGCACTATGTCGCATTCTGGGATTTAATTGATCAACACTTCGAGCCATTTTTTTGTCTCTGGCGAGATCGAATCCAGCGGCGTCATCAAACCCATTTTTAAACCTTGAGAACCGCAGTCACAGGCCTCAAAAAGGGGCGTTTTCGCACCTAAAATTTTCTTCGCCAAAGCAAATGCTTTGCGGTTGTTCTGCCGCATTACTGTCAAAACTTCTTCGAGTGTCACATGAGGACGTTCCGTATCCCAGCAGTCATAATCGGTCACAAAACAGCACGGCAGATAAGACAGTCCAGCTTCACGCGCTAGCGCGTACTCAGGAAAATTGGTCATGCCAATAATATCCGCGTTCATGGTTCGATAATGAAGACTTTCCGCTAAAGTCGAAAAATGAGGTCCCTCAATACACACATACGTTTTCTTAGAATGGGTTTCCCAGTCTTCTGCCGCGGCTAATTCCTCAGTTGCCCGAGCCATGGATTCACAAACTGGGTAAGCCAGGCTCACATGCCCGACCACACCTTCTCCACAGAAGCTCGCAGGTCTAATACCTTTTGTTCGATCAATATACTGATTTGGAATTACCATATCGCCGGGCTTAAGCTCCGCGCGCAGGCTACCAACGGCGGAAAACGATAGAATGGCTTTAGCACCATGCTTCTTAAGTGCGAAAATATTGGCGCGATAATTCACTTCCGTTGGCAGTAGCTCGTGATGCTCGCCATGGCGACTTAAAAACAATGCCTCCTTGCCGCCGAGACGCACCCGTTTAAAACCGGAAGACGCCTTGCCAAACGGGGTTTCCCGTTCAAGTTTTCCTAGATTTTCAACTTCATCGAATTTTTCAAACCCAGATCCACCAACAATGGCCCACATACTTTCCTCCATCCACCCTTAAAGTAAGCGTGGTCCTAATGTCTCTCGCATTTTTATCAGCGCTTTGTATTCTTCTGCATCCATTTTTCTTAAACTTCCAAGTCCCCTCGTCAACCACAGTATTTGTGCCGAGTGCTCAAGGCGCTCTATTCCGCCGACGGCTTCATCAATGGTATCGCCCCACGCAACGGCTCCGTGGCGTTCTAAAATCATTAATCGCGAAGTCGGCAAAAACTGCTTTAAGTTATCTCCCATTTTTTCAGTTCCGGGACGGGCATAAGGCACCACGGGGATTCGGCCGGCCGCCAATACCACCTCAGGCAACACATCGTTCGGCAGCTCAGTGATCCTTGGTTCAACTATAGACCATGCGATCGCATGTGGGGGATGCGCATGCACAACCGCCTTCGCTTCTGGGCAATCGCGATAAATCGCCAAATGCATAAGCCGTTCGTTGGATGGATTGCCCTCAAGGATTTTTCCATCAAGATTCATAACTGCCATCTGGTTTCTCGAGATAAATGCTTTCGCCACGCCTGAAGGAGTAATCAATATGCGATCATTACTTATACGGTATGAAACGTTTCCATCAGCTGCAGCCAAACAATTGC
>JAYSTF010000166.1:0-6582 GCA_043720065.1 Pseudobdellovibrionaceae bacterium
AGTCAGTTGAACAATGGCTAACCGATGCGCTAAACCAAATATCTAAAAATCCAGAAATCAATATTGCAACGCTAATTCCCCAATAACTGACGGGTTACCTAGTGGTCGAAATTTCGATTGACGAGATTTTTGCATGATTACTAGTGCTGGTGTCATTGGATGCGCAGTGCGCGTAGGCCCCTACGAAGGTGCTCTCAGCGCGCAGGGGCGAAGTCAATAACGCCAACGTGCGGGACGCCGGAGTTTTTCTTCATAAGGTTAAACATACCTGAAAACCCGAGAAAGGCGACATTAAAAACCCATGCTAGATTGCCCTCATGAAACAACAATCTTTGTTCATTGAAAAAGTTAAATTAGAATTCGGCGGAAGCTTAAACAAGGGGAAGAGAAAAGGTGCGCGTCCACTCAACCTAAAAGCGCCTATCCACTTAGTTCTTAAGGCCGAAGATTCTCTCCAACTTTTTCGCAATACGGATTTCATTAAATCGCAAACTGAAAAGCTTAGCGCAAAATTTGGCGTAAAAGTTTATTCGATCGCAATTCATGAAGATCATATTCACGGTGTGTTCAGTTTTCCAAATCGAATTATTTATCGCGGGTGGATTCGGTCGCTCACCGGGGTGCTCAGTCGGAAGGTTGCAGGATTGAAGTGGCGACTTCGCCCCTACACCCGGATTTTAACTTGGGGGAAGCAGTACAAGAGTGTGTTGGGCTATTTAAAGTTCAATCACGATGAGGCGGAATTTATCAGAGAGGCATGGGAAAGAGTGGAGCATTTTGAAAATTCGCTCGCGAGTCAATTCTCGGATTACTACAAGTGCGATGGGACCTTCAATGCCGCGTCGAATTGTATTCGAACGCAGCTGTGACCCGCCGGCAGGCCGGGTCAGAGCTGAGTCCGAATATAATTCGACGCGGCCAAAGTATAACCCGTGGGAATGCGAATGCGGTGATTTTTCACCGACGAGGGAATGAAACCTTTTGTCAGCTCAGGATTTAATTTTTGTAGCATCGAAGGCTCAACGCCTAACGCCGCGGCAAGATTAATTAGATCAGTCCCGCCGGGCACATAAAAGTACTCGAAACGGTAAGGCTCTTTGCCGACGACATCTGTAAAGCCATACAAAGCCGGAACCTTGGCGATCAGCATTGCCGCCAGCATCTTAGGGATGTAATCCCTTGTCTCTTCCGGGAAGTCGGGCTTCTTCGAAAGGACCCAATAATTATTCGTCCCGTGTTTTTTGATTAAGCGGCGCAGGCGGCCCTCGCCCATGTTGTAGGCGGCGGCTGTTAGATACCAGGATCCAAACATTTTATATAGATCTGTTAAATAGCGTGAGGCCGCGTGAGTGCTTTTTTGAAAGTCGCGGCGCTCGTCGATCCACCAGTTCATTTTCAAATCATATCGGGTGGCGGTGGTCGAGATGAACTGCCAATAGCCGACGGCGGAGGCCGTGCTCGTTGCACCAGCAGAAAACCCACTCTCAATCATGGCGACATAGGCGAGATCTTGCGGCATGCCGCGCTCCCGCAGGACGCGCTTCATCGGAGGAAGATAGCGATGTGAGCGTTCAAGCCAGGTGCGGTACCATTTCTTGCCCGGGCCTTGAAAGTAGTTGATCCAATGTTTGACCTTCACGTTGTAGGTCACAGGAATATCAAAAAAGGGTTGGGCGTCGACGGGCGTATAGGTGGTGGCGCGGGTATTGACCGCTGCAAACGCCGAAGGCGAAAGGAGCGAAGCAATAAGAATAGACGCTAACATCCTGTTAGCGACAGCTGACGTCCTTGTCATATTCTCTAAGGATACCGTCATAAAACTTTTCTGCCACGTCAGATCGGTGACATGGACCTTCGTCGTGCATGGGCGCTTTGCTCTCTCCGTCTCGGCGTAGATGCGAAACAAGTTAAGGGGTCCAGCCCATTCTTAGTCTTTCGTCACCGTCGAGTCTTGGTGGCACATCACTTGCTCTAACAAGTGGTACAGCTCCCGTTGTAAAGGACGTGTATGAGTAGCAAGGGAATTTTCACGGCTCTCAGTGGTGCGATGGCGCAATCGCAACGGCTAGACACGATCGCAAACAATATTGCGAACGCCAACACCACCGCGTTCAAAAAGGACCAGCAGACTTTCTCAGAATATTTAACGGCTAACGAAAAGCCGTCGGAAGTCATTCAAGTTCCTAGAATTCCCGCTTCAATTGAAAGCTTTTATGATGTTCAAGGCGGCGATCGTGGTTACGTCGATTCCGCTGGAACTTTTACCGACTTCAAACAAGGTCAGATGAGGCCGACGGGCTCGACTTTGGACATGGCCCTTGAGGGCCGTGGGCTTTTTGAAGTTCTAACACCGCAAGGTGTGCGCATGACCCGTAACGGTCAATTCAAAGTGGATAGTAGCGGTAGTCTTGTGACTAAAGAAGGTTTTTTGGTGCTGAAGGACGGAACCCAAGATCCCGCGCAGCGCCGAATCGCCGTCGAAGGTCGCAATCTGACCGTTTCTAAGAGCGGCGACATTTATGACAACGGAAATCTGGCTGGAAGGCTTTCCCTCGTGGAAGTGGCGAACCCCGATTCGCTCCAGAAAGTAGGAAATTCGTTGTACCAGGTGAAGCCGAACTTTCAGGAGACTCCATTTCCGAGCGCGGACACGCAAGTGAGCCAAGGGTTTTTGGAACTCAGTAACGTCAATATAGTGGATGAGATGACGGACATGATTTCCGCGGCCCGCACTTTTGAGTCCGCGCAAAAGGCCATGAAGGCCTTCGACCAAATGGACGACAAATTAGTGAACAACGTGCCAAAGGTATAAGGGTTTATAGCCAATGCTTAAGTCACTGAACACTGCAGCTACCGGAATGAAAGCTCAGCAATCAAATATGGATGTAATCGCCAATAACATGGCGAACGTGTCTACCGTGGGCTTTAAAAAAGCCCGCGCTGAGTTTGAAGACTTAATGTACCAAACGCAAAAGGAGCCAGGCGCTGAGACGGGCGCCAACTCAAGATCTCCGACCGGCGTACAGATTGGACTTGGTGTAAAGACGAGTGCCGTGCAGAAAGACTTCGACCAAGGGTCGACACAAATTACTAAGAATGCGCTCGATATGGAAATTTCCGGCGGTGGATTTTTTCCGGTTCAATTGCCCAATGGACAAATCGCCTACACTCGCGATGGAGCTTTTAAGAAGGGCGCTGACGGCCGCGTTCAAGACAAGAACGGCAATATTCTTCAGCCTGAAATCGTAATTCCACCAAATGCTTCTGGAATCGAAATTTCTCCCAATGGCCAAGTGGCAGTCACTCTCGATCAAAGCATGGTGCCACAGAGTTTAGGGCAGATTCAGTTGGTTGGTTTCGTGAATCCCGCGGGCCTAAAATCTCTCGGTGGAAATTTGTTTATTCCTTCTAATGCGAGCGGACTGCCGCAGCAATCCAATCCCGGTGAAAACGGCCTAGGCGCGATTTCACAAGGGCAGCTCGAAACGAGCAACGTCAATATTGTTGATGAAATGGTGAATATGATCACGGCGCAAAGAGCATATGAGACCAACTCAAAAGTGATTCAGGCGTCGGACCAAATGCTTCAAGTCGTGAATACGTTGAGGTAATCAGTGTCGGCATGGTGGGCTCTCGCAATTTTAGCCGCTTCATTAGCCGCCAAGGCTGAGCCAGCTATTGTGGTTCGGCCGCACACGCATTTGTCCCAAACAAAAGCAGTTTTATTGCAAAGTGTCGCCGAGTTTTTTGATATCGATCAAGCGACGGCAAAAGCATTGGGAGAGGTAAAATTGGCTGATGGTCCCCAAGAGGGTGACCGCCTTGAGTTTAGCGGCCAGGAAATATCTAGCATCCTGCGTTCGCAAAAGGCGTGGGCGAAACTAAATCCTAAGCCCGCAATCACAATTCCAAGCAACGTTATTGTTGAAAATATCGGTGATAAGGTCACTGAAGCACAAGTGCGCATGGAACTTATTCGCACTTGGCAAACTCAGTGCACTTGCCGTGTTCAAATTGACAGTTTAATGATGCCAAAGATCGCCAATTGGGCGCCGGGCACCCAGTGGCGCTTAAAACTTCGCAGCGATCCCGTTCGCGGAAGTTTCACGGTTCCTCTAGAAATTACTGAAGCCGGCGGCGAGCTGAAGACATTATGGGTTAAGGGGCAGGTTTCTTACTTTAAAAAGTCGCCGGTTGCAAAACGCCAGCTCAACTTCGGTGTCCGCGTTCAGCCAGAAGATTTCCAAATGACGGAGCGGGATATTACCTTCGCGCGTGACGCGGTTCCGGAAGAAGCGGAAGTGATCGGCCGTAAACTTCGCCAATCCATTTCCGCAAACGATGTTCTTTACTCTGGATTTTTGGAGAAAGAAAAAGCGCTCAAGCGTGGTGATCTCGTGCGCATGACAATCATCGAAAGCGGTTGGGAAGTCGTGATGATGGGAATCGCAGAGTCGGATGCGTCGATTGGCGACAATGTCAAAATACGCAATTCCAAGAGCAATCAGGTGGTCGTTGCCACAGTGACCGGACGCGGTGAGGTAAAGATCCAATGATTCGAATCGTTTGTATAATTTTAGTTTCTTTCTCGCTTGTAGGCTGCGCTTCCTTTGGCAAAAAGCTAAAGGCTTTTTTGGGTGGCAAAAGCAAAGACACGAACGCGCAGGCAAAGTCAGGTGGCGCAAAGTACTCTGACAATCCCAACATTTATGCAGGAACTCGTCGGCAGTACAAGCGCGTGACAAAGCAATCTCTGGCGGAAGAGGCGGCGCTAGAGCCTCAAGCCGGCTCGCTTTGGGTGATGGAAGGTCAAGGGGCGTATCTATTCGCGCAAAATGTGGTTCGCATGATCGGCGATCCGATTGCGGTGACTCTTGAAGGTGAGCCGCGCGAGCAGTTGCAGGCGAAAGCGGATGTGATTCGAAAACTGTGGAGCAGATTCGAAGAGCGCCAGGCGAAATTACGAGCCCCGGCGTCAGACGAATCGCAGAAGAAAAAAACCGACACCGACAAAGAGTCGAAAGCAGCGAAGGACGAAAAAGAAGCTAAAGAAGCAAAAGAAAAGGCCACTGCCGCGGCGGAAAAATCAGCTCAGGGGCCGACTTCCGACAAAGATGGCTTTAGTCTAAGAAACGTTCCTACTCGTATCGTAGAGCGAACCGTCGATGGAAATTATCGTGTCAAGGGCACTCAGCCGTTCATGATTGGTTCGCGGGAATACAAAGTCATCGTCACTGGTATCGTGCGCTCGGAAGACTTCAATGAAGAAGGTATTTCCGCCACCAAACTTCTCGATTCAAAATATGACGTCGTTAGTGTGAAGCGTAAGGAGCAAGATTTATGAAATCCAGTTTTGCATTCATGATCTTGGCAGCCATAGCACTTCCCGCCAATGCCGCTCGTTTGAAAGATATAGGAAATGTGCGGGGCGTTCGTGTGAACCAGCTCGTTGGTTACGGTGTTGTGGTTGGTCTTGCCGGCACGGGTGATAGCAAAGCGGAATTCACCAGCAAAAGTATGGAGCGAATGCTCGATCGTTTGGGAATGAAAGTCACAGGTAAAGATCTGGCTTCAAAGAACGTCGCGGCCGTGATCGTAACCGCGGCATTACCTGCCTTCGCGCGCGCCGGAAACAAAATGGACGTGACCGTGAGCTCCCTTGGTGATGCCTCAAGCCTTAAGGGTGGAACGCTTGTGCAAACTCCACTCAGAGCGGCGGATTCACAGATCTACGCGGTGGCGCAAGGTTCAATGATTGTTGGATACAACCAAGCGGGAGTGCATGAAACGTCGGCGCGTTTGCCAAACGGTGGCATCATCGAGCGCGATATCGGCGATGAGTTTGCCTCACGCAAAATGTTTCGCCTCACGTTACATAATCCTGATTTCACAACCGCAGCTCGCACAGTAAAATCCATCAACCGTGAACTTGCCGGCAAATATGCCACAGCTTTGGATGCTGGAACGATCGACGTAGTCTCGCCGGCACCGTACGAGGGCAAGGGCGTTGAGCTTCTGTCCCTGATCGAAAGTATTGAAATCAATCCTGACACCACGGCCAAAGTGGTGATCAACGAGAAAACTGGCACAGTGATTGTCGGACAAGGTGTTAAGATTTCTAAAGTAGCTATTAGTCACGGTGACCTCACAGTCCGCGTCGGCGGCGAGGGAAAGAAGAAGGACGGCGAAACCATCATGATGATGGATGAAGCGGCCAGTGTCGGTGATATCGTTAAAGCGATGAACCGCATGGGAGTAACGCCGAAGGATCTCATTACGATTCTTCAGAGCATTAAGGCCGCAGGCGCATTGCATGGGGATTTGGAAATTTTATGAAGGTATACGCGAATTTTCGATACATGGACGTGCCGGAAGTTCGCGGGGGGTTGGTGAGTTAGAGTCGGTGAACCAGGATGGTAACAGCGGAATCTTAGTTTTTCTCGCAGGAAACAAGGATTAATCGAAGTCGCCGGCCAAGGATTGGCCAGACACCGAGTTCGCTGGAAAAAGTAGCAGGATGCTACGCAAGGTTTCTGACTCGCTTTCCCCTTTTTTTTTAGGTGCCCGTCGACTTTTTGTCCA
>JAYSTF010000167.1:0-19089 GCA_043720065.1 Pseudobdellovibrionaceae bacterium
GTCATCTTTGCATTCTCCGATTTTGTCTTCATCGTCCGACTTTACATTTGCCGTTTTAACTTTAGGTTCCTGGGCTTCGAGCGCTGCTAACTCTTGATCCTCTTCTGCGGTTCGCTTGCGCAGGCACTGACGAGTCGGATCATAGCGGCGGTGCTTATCCCATGCCTTCCATTTATCGGCAGCTGTTTTCTTATCTTGAGTTTGGGGCTTTTGCTTCGGATCCGCAACTTTCTTACCCGCGCTTGAATCAAATTGACCCTGTGTTGGTGGAATGTAGAGCGCTGGTTTCAATTTCGCTGCAGTGAAAACCGGTGCGGGAGTTGGCGCCGGTCGCTTTGATCTTTTTGTTGGCATGATTGCTTCGAGCATTCGACGCGCGTAAGGGCGGCTAGGAGTGAGTTCCGTAGGATCAACCGCTTTATTAGTATCTGAAGTAAGTGGCCAAGACGAGCGCTTGGCGAACTCAAACACGCCCCCTAAAAGCAGGGCGATCACTAATAAAGTTTTTAAGCCTATGCGGTCCACAATTGGATTCCTCCGTACCCATTGACTTCGCACCAACTGTGCCCAAAGCGTGGCATGAGGTAACTTATTGAAACGGCTCGCCTTTTCCAGGTCCGCCTGATTGCCGGCTGCCATGGCTCAGTGACAGGGTTTTGACAGCTAGACTTGCCTTCGTTTTTTTCTTACTCTTTTCGAGGACTTATAACGCCAAGGAGTTAGTTGAGGTGAGTGACCAATTTGGTCCACTTTTAAAGCGCGCATCTCAGGGCGAACAGAGGGCCTTGGCGCAGCTTCTAACTCTCGTTGAACGTTCTGGCCCTAATTGTTTAGAGCAAAAAGAGCTCCTCGAACCTAAACAGTTTGCGTTTCGCATTGGGATTACCGGCCCTCCGGGTGCTGGAAAATCTACTCTCGTAGGTCATTTAATCCGGGATCTTCACGCGCAGGGGTTAAAAATCGCGGTTCTAGCGGTCGATCCTTCAAGCCCCTTTACTCACGGCGCGATCTTAGGTGATCGAATTCGGTACACCGAACACACCGTAGAGCAGGGCATTTTCATAAGATCTTTAGGTACGCGTGGAAGCCTTGGCGGCTTAAGTTCTTCAGCGTATCTAATGCTGCGGGTTTTTGATGCCGTAGGTTTTGACGTCGTTCTAATTGAGACGGTGGGAGTCGGCCAAACGGAATTAGAGGTTATGAACGTGGCCGATAAAGTCGTCGTAGTGCTTGTGCCGGAATCCGGAGACTCGGTTCAAGCTATGAAAGCGGGCCTACTTGAGATTGCAGATTTATTCGTCGTGAACAAAGCCGATCGCCCGGGCGCCGTTGCGATGGCAAAAGAACTTCAATTCATGGCAGACACAACTCCCGATGGTCGAGCCGCGCCCAAAGTTTTATTGACTGTCGCTACGACTGGCGACGGCGTTGCCGAACTTTCAGCGCTTCTCGCAGACTTCGCCAAAGAATCTGAAATTAAAAAATTACGCGTTAGCAGCTGGCGTTTGCAAATGGAAGCGCGCTCTTTGCTGCGCCAAACATGGGAGCGCGATGCGGATGCACTGATCAAGTCGATCCGTGGCCCAAGAGACTTTTTGAAAGTCGTTGCTGGTACGCCAAAGAAAAAGAAAATCTCTCCCGCGCGACGAAAGAAATAGCGACCCGCCCCGAGGTGTTCGCAGTTTCTCAAGGGCTCTCGTTTGCCGGAAGTGAACCATCGGCCCACTGCATCACAAATAAAATCTGTTTTTATGCACCTGACCGACGGTTCACTTCCGGCAAAAACGAGCATGTGCAATTCTCAATAGACTTTGCCATTGAAGCTTCAAATGGCATAACTTGCATCAATGACGAAGAGAATCTTCCGGGCGCAACTCGGCCAAAAATTTGCGGCAGTTTTAAGTTGCGTCGTCATCATAACCCTCGTGGCCTGTGCCCACAAAGCTTCACAGATTAAACTCATCAGCAATGATCCAGCACTCGCGATAGGTGCTCCGTTTGCGCAATCAAACTCGCCGAACATGGTAAGTGGAAAATCCTGCGTCTCTTTAGGAGAAGCGCTAAAAAATGCGCTAGCTCATACTCCAGGTACCAATGCGCTAGCCAACGCCACAGTGACGTCGGGGCGATGTCATTCGATCACCGGCATTCCCACTAGTTTGCCTTCGCGGTGATCTACGAATTCCCTCGAATGTGGATCAGAATGAATCATCATCCAGACTTTTGCCCAGCTGACCGATACCTTTATAACGCGGAGTGTTATGAAGGTATCAAGTCTTGGTTATTTCACCGGGCCCCAACTGTCCGATATCGATCGCAAAGATGAGATCGAGAGCGCCGAACTCAGTTCAAGCGGGGATTCTCCTATTGAGGAGACTAAGGCCGATGCGGAGACTTCGGATGAGCAGCAAACTCAGGACGGCGTCCTGAGACTTATGGAGTTCATCGCCCGCCGACGGGAAAAGCAAAAGCGCCAGAATTCTGTAGCGCAAAACCCAACTGAAAAAGCGCTTGCGGCCTACGAACGGCAGACCTCGGGCAACATCCAGTTTCGCGGTCGCAATTTGAACCGCCGATTCTAAAAATCCTGTGTCATTTCAAGAATATTACGCACCGTAGTAGAAACTTCTTAAGTTATAACGCACAGCGCCGAGAAGTTGAATGACTGCTGAAGTGAACCTTTTAAATGCTTTGTGGGCACCAGCTATTCCTTTCTCCTTGGCTAAAGGGTTTTAAGCCGGGAGGTGACGGGGAAGAGCAGGAGGCTGCGACTATGTCTTTTAGAGTAAGTACCAACGTAGCGTCGTTATCGGCGCAACGACATTTAACCATCGCACAACGCGACACTGAGAAATCGCTGCAGGCGCTTGCCTCAGGTTCTCGGGTAACGAGGCCAGGCAACGATGCCGCGGGCTTCGCGATAGCTGAGGGTCTACGTGGCCAACTCAGTGGAATTAAACAAGCTCAAATGAATGCCGATGGCGCCATAGGTTTGCTTCAAGTGGCCGAAGGCGGCCTCAATGAACAAAACAATATTTTAATTCGCTTGCGTGAACTTGCGGTTTACTCGGCCAGTGACACACTTGGCGACGATGAGCGGGGATTTATCAACTCGGAATTTCAGCAATTAAACGCGGAATATAATCGTATCGCTGAGACGACACGCTATGGAAATAAGCGACTGCTAACCGGCTCTGGTGAGGAGTTTCAGTTTCACGTCGGAGCATTTAGCGGGCCGGAAAACATGATTAAATTTAAATTGGATGCGGATACAACGGGAGACAACTCCGGAATCGATGGTCTTTCCATTGAGGATCAAGATGCCGCACTTGATAGTTTAGCGGAACTTGACGGTGCATTAGCGAAAGTCGCGGAGGCACGTTCTACCTTTGGTGGTATGCAGTCCCGCTTGCAGCACGCGTCCGATCATTTAATGAGTCAAAAGGAAAACATTGCGGCGGCAAGATCCCAAATTGCCGACACTGATGTGGCCGAGGAATCGACGAACTTAGCTCGAGCCTCGATCATCCAAGAGGCTGCGGTCTCCGTTCTCGCGCAAGCGAACATGAACACCGGCCGAATGCTGAAACTCATCGGTTAATTCTTTTATTCCACACATGAATTCATGGTTTTTAGTCAGGGCGGGCCTAAGCGGCGGCCGGGGTATACCCTCGGTCGCCGTTTTCTTTTTGGCGGCTGGCGGCACTCTCATCAGCGTTTAACGCGATGAGTTGCGAAAAGTCATGTGGTACCTTTGGGTACATTTAAAATATTTTTCGTGGTGGCTTCATCAATCGTTACGCACACAAGATGCGCAGCGTTATAACCTAGACTAGACCAACGTCTAAAGGTTCCTAGACCAAAGCCGAGAAGTTACCTGAACACGTTGGAACGAGAGCAAAGGGTTTCACTTCAGCAGTCAATTGAAGAGAAGCCTCCTTGATCTTAAAGCTTCCGCTTAAGGGGACAGTCACCCCCTCTAGTGGCAAGCCTACTCCAACAAAACAAAATTAACTTACCCGGTCATGTGATGTGGTTATCACTTGAACGCGGGGAGCACGTTGGAGGTTCTATGGGCTTAAGAATCAATACTAACGTTGCCTCAATCGGAGCGCAGCGGGTGTTGGGTAAACAACAAGCGAGACTGGAGCATTCGCAACAAGCGTTGGCTTCAGGTTCGCGAATCGTGAAGGCAGCCGATGATGCGGCAGGCTTGGCAATCTCTGAAAACATCAGAGGACAGCTAGCCGGTATCAAGATGGCACGCAACAACTCATACAACGCACAATCATTGATTCAGGTCAGTGAAGGTGGGTTAAACGAAATCAACAATATCTTGATTCGTTTACGAGAGTTGGGCGTACAAGCAGCGTCGGACACAGTCAGTGATGTTGAGCGCGAGTTCTTGGATCAAGAAGCTCAACAGTTACGCGATGAATCCGAGCGTATTGCACGATCCACTAAATTCGGAAATAAATCATTATTAGACGGCGAAGGCGAAGAACTTGAGTACCACGTAGGGCCTTTCGCTGATGAAGAGACAAACGTTATTAAGTACAAGATCTCAGCTGATGCGACCAATTCCACTCTTGGAATTGATAGCGTCGGTGTCTCTGATAAAGAGAGCGCGCGCGATACACTCGGCGCCGTAGACGAAGCGTTGGTTAAAATCGGTAAGATGCGCGCTGACTTTGGTGCGGTTCAATCCCGATTAGGCATGACGACAAGCAACTTGGATATTCAGTTTGAAAACTTGTCCGCTGCACGCTCACGCATCTCAGATGCTGACGTCGCGTATGAGTCTGCTGAGATGTCGTCCGCGCAGATTTTGCAGAGTGCTTCAGTTGCAGTGTTGGCGCAATCCAACCAAAACGGCAACGCAGCACTCCGCTTACTGAACTAATAACATGAGATTACTAGAGCCGGGATTTTCGGATCCCGAGCTCAAAAAAAAGTAAATGCTTTCAGTGTTCTGACTTCGGGAAGAAAAATGCATTCCCGAATGTAGAGTGCTGAAAATTCGAAGTTAAAGTTTTTGAGTTTTTAGTTTTATAAGTTTTGGAGTAGTTGCCCACGAATTATGACTACTCTTAAGCCCGCCCTGGGGCCGCCCCACGGACCCCAGGGTTTTTTTATCAGGGCCTTCATAAAGCGCCCATCTACTTCGTTGCTCAGTCGTCACTCGACGGATCTTATGAGGGTGAAGCGGCTGTTTTGGCTGTTGGTGGTGACGGGTAAATAATCGGGATTTAGAATATTGAGAGTGCCGGTGATTTGCACTTGTGTCGGGACGCAGGGAGCGCCGCCGATGCACATGGGGATCCAAACGACGTCGTAGACGGCCATGCAGTCGACGCCGGCGCAGCGGGCGCCGATGGGAGAGAATGCGCGAAGTGTTTGGGCACCTGACGCGTCCACGACATTGAAGCCTTTGGGCGCAAGGGTGCAGGGTACATTGTCGCGTATACATTGAAATGAAGGCTCAGTCGCCTTTATGGCATTCCAATAATGGGCATTGTTTAAATTATTTAACAAAGAAGCGCGAACATCGAGAATGGCGAGTTGGCGCTCAGTGATCATTTGCGCTTCGTTCTGCCAACCGATCCAATAAAAACTGAGTAAGGCGAATACAGTGGCGAGCCCGGCTCCTATGAGTAACTCGATTAAGGTGTTGCCGTTATTTCCGCGAATCATCCGGCTTACCTCGGCGTGGTGCAAAGTCGTAAAAGCACGATTTCATCGCCCATATCCAAAACCGTCGAGCTTTGTTCACTTGAAAGACCAGGGCAAACATCATTCTTGCTGATAGAAATAATAAAGGGAGTCCCCGAGGCTTTTGACGGATTTTCGCAAACGCCAAATTTTGCAGGGTAGCCGGGATTGCCGTTATACGCCGGCACGTCATAAGGAATGGTTTGAATCAAAATGTAACCGCTGTCACAGTCCAAATTACAGGGCGCCATGTTGCCTCGCTCACCGCAGAAGGTAAGGCGATAGGCCGCTTGTCCCGGAGGCGAATACCCCTTTGGTTGGCAGAGTTGCACTGACAAAAACTCACCGGGAATTGGCAAATCAATTTTAAAATCGTCGTTCACCGCTTGGGTGCCACATTCGCAATCGGAATTCTTAACGTTCTGGTTCTTAAGAACGACGGCGCCAAACGCATTTACGGGGACGGGAGGAAAATTTTTGATAATGGACTGCCGGCCAGGAATACGTACTAACCTAAGACCATTACTTGTGGTGCCGGTTCTTGCCCAATCGACGGAGATTTCAGCTTGAGTTGGAACGCAAGCCACTCCCACCGGACAGATTGGTTTCCAAGTGACGTTGGCCGTGAACAAGCATTTTCCCGAGGCGGAGGCACAAGCCTGACCGTAGTCGCTCACCCCCGCGTCGACTGGTGCTCCTGTGCCATCTAACGCGGTAAATGAGTACTCGACGTTGGGCATACATTTTGTGCCTGTACATCCAGCACAATTAAAGCTTGCTGCATTTTCAGCCGCCTTAACGGTAAGAGTCCAAGCTCGGTCATCCAGCAAGCTTTGGCGGAGATTCGTCTCAGCACCGAGAAAGCCCAGTCTCACCTTTTCAGTCATAACGTTTTTTTGTTTATTGTCAAAGTGAGCCACAAAGGCCGCGGCGGTCGCGCTAATTACGACCCCGGCGAAGAGCGCTTCGATCAAAACATTCCCGGCTATTGAACGTCCCAAGTGAAATCCCATGGCTTAGTGTCTAAGGCGACGCCCTCAAATGTCGAGTCTTGTTTCATCGAGATGACAACACTGACCCGCCCCGGCGGCTGCACACAGGGAATCCCACCAACCGGACACCTTGGCGACCAAGTTATTGCGATCTGAAAGATGCAGTCTTTATTGGCGGAGGCGACTTCGCACGCCACACCGCCCAAATCAAATCCCCTGGTCTGGGTTGTAACGCTGTCATAATAAATCTCGTCAGCGCTATTGCGCAGTCGAATGGGACCAGTAAACCCGGTGCAGTCAGGATAAGGCGGCGAGTAACACTCGTTCAATTTCACATTGATGGCATCTCTCACTATGTTGCTCCAGGACGTGGAATCCGTCAGCATAGCCCGCAAATTGTTTTTAATCGCGTGTATGGTAGCGTAATGAACAGTGCGTTTCATGGATTGGTTAAGTCCACCGGTTGGGCGCGGGAGCATAAGTACGATGACAAATAGAAAATTGAAAATCAAAGCCACGGCCATGATCATCATGCCATTTTCGTTTAAAATGGGTTTGCGCATGGTATTAGATTAGCGAGTTGGCACCGCTTATCAAGTCGGGAAATCATTAATCTTTAATAATTAGCTCGTCGCAGATCTCATTCGGGTTGCGATCTGAAGCGGGCAAATGCTTTTGCAAAATTTCGCCGCAAAGATGAACGGCTTTTTCGAATCCGACAGCCCACTCACCGCGATGAAGATGCTCGCTGAGGCTCTTAACCACTTGTTTCCAAGTGTCCTCACTATAATGCTTAGAAATTCCTTCGTCCGCAAGGACTACCGCTTTTCTCTCCATCACGGAAACGAAAATCAGAATCCCAGTGCGGGTCTCCGTTTTTTGGATTTTTTGTAGTGCCCATTCACTCTGGGCACGCCGCCAGACCTGTTCCTCAAGGTCCCAATCTGGAATGAGCCAGCGCTGCACCGGTTTTAACGGTGCAGCGATAATCCCCAAAGCCAAGCAGGCCAAAACAATCGCGATCAGAATGATCCAGTGATGCTCGACCGGCCAAAGGTGTTCGAAAGTAATAAAGCCAACAAGAGCACAGGAAAGAGAAAGTAAAAATGCGAAAAACGGAATATGGCCGATGGCTGAAGAGCGGCCGACGATCATTGGCACGATCTCACCTTGAGTTTTCATCTCCGCTTGTTTGACCGAAGCGCTGATTTTAGCGATTTGATCCGAGCTCAAGTGTTTAGCTTTAAACTGTTTCATATATCACCAGCTGCCCGAGGCGCCGCCGCCACTAAATCCACCACCACCGCCGGACCAGCCGCCACCGCCACCAAATCCACCCCGTCCCAGTCCGCCAAGCAACGCGCCCGTTGCAGCGCCACTTAAGAAACCACCACGACCGCGGCGTCCGCCACGGCCACCAAAAATAATGAATAAGATCATAACAATAATGACCCACGAAGGAAGTTTCGCTCCTCGCTTGCGGTCTTGACGCTGTTCAGGAACTTTCCCGTATTCTGGGTCTACTGCCTGAATGATTCCTTGAATCCCAGCCGCCATACCAAGGGCGTATTTACCCTCTTTGAAAAGGGGTGATACGCGATCATCGACAATTCTTTTCGATTGGAGGTCAGTAAGAGCTCCTTCAAGGCCTTGTCCTACCTCGATGCGCATCTTCCGTTCTGTTGGCGCGATGACAAATAAAATCCCGTCGTCGCGCTTAGCACCGCCTAATTTCCACTTCTCTACTAGTTCAATCGAATATTGCTCGATGGGCATATCGCCGAGAGTTTTCACCGTAACAACTTGAATTTGAGCGCGGCCGCGCTCTTTATATTTAAGTAACCACGCTTCAATCTCTAGCTTCTCTTGGGACGAAAGGATTCCCGCTTCATCGACCACTGGGGATGAAAGGGCAGGAAACTGACGTTCCGCCCCAAAAGCCAATATAGAAAAAAGAAAAGCGAAGAGAAAATTCATTACTAGAAGTTCACAGCCGGAGCTTGCTCCGCTTTCGCTTTTTCTTCAGGAGCCATATCCCACTGTGCCATCTTTGGGTGATGGTAAAAGAGCGAGTTCGTCCAACTTGTTGGCGGTACGGTCACAAGGTTGTTAAAGCCATTGACCGATTCGATGTAACGTTGGCGCGCAATAGTGATTCGGTTTTCCGTTCCTTCAAGCTGCGCTTGAAGGTCGCGGAAATTAGCATCTGCTTTTAGGTTTGGATATTGTTCAGAGACAACCATTAAGCGGCCCAGTGCTGCACTAAGCTGCCCCTGAGCAGCTTGATATTTTTGCAAATCTTCCGGTGTGGTTTTTGAAGGATCGAGAGTAATTTGCGTTGCAGAGGCACGCGCCTGAATAACGCCCTCGAGGGTTCCTTGCTCGTGCTTGGCATAGCCTTTCACGACACTCACCAAGTTTGGAATCAAATCCGCACGGCGCTTGTACTGGCTTGTTACCTCAGCTATCGCAGCTTCAGTTCCATTTTTTGCCTGGGGGATGGACTGAACTCCACATCCAGTTAGAAATACAAGGATCGTTGAAATTAGAAGAATTCTCATAAGGCCTCCTTAAACGGCGAATATGGAGCGGCCTCGCCTTGCAATGCAAATTGAAATATGGATAATGCGTCGCATGTATTGTCTAGTCGCTGCAGTTGTTGCGTTCACGTTGCATACCCAGATTGGGTTCGCTCAAGCTCGGGTCTGGAGAGCGGAGCGGCCCTACAGTGGAATCGCCTCGTTCGCCTATTTTGATCTGATTATTCCGTCTAAACTTGGGTTAACTGCGGCGTACAGCCAAGGTGCCGATCGCACGTATGAATTCGAATACATCCGAGTGGTTTCATACTTCCCGCGCTTTGCCGCACTCAAGCTACAATTCGGGATGTCTTTTTAGACTCTAGTCTGTCAGACGGAAGTCTTGTCGACAGAAGTCCCGACGCCGTGGTTCATCATTTCATTTTCATCTGAGATCTAAACCCACAACTAAAGTCTAGTTCATCATCGACGATGGTCCAGTTCTGCTAGACCCGACTTTAGTTCACCCAGACCTAGCCGAATAACTAGGCATGCAATGAAACGAATCCAAGAAAAGATTCGCGACGGTGAGACGCCATGAGAGGGAGTGACTGCCTGATCTGGAATCGCTAACAGCCCGCGGAACTATTTCAAAAGATTTGTTCCAACGTGTTCAACCAAAGCGCAACGGACGCGCACTTGATGACAAGTAGCCCTGTGGGTAGGGCTCTAGGTCAACTCAAGCGGGATGGATCCTGACCAAACAAGGGAGGACCTATTTATGGGTCTCAGGATTTCAACGAATTTGGCATCGATCAGCGCGCAGCGCACGATGTCTGTCTCTCAGCGTGAACTCGGTAAGAGCTTCGCGCAACTTTCTTCAGGTAGCCGTATTACAAAAGCAGCCGACGATGCTGCCGGCCTATCTATTAGTGAAACTTTGCGTTCAACCATTCGTGGTTACACGCAAGCTCAGCGCAACGCCAACGATGGTATATCGATGGTGCAGGTGTCTGAAGGTGGTTTGGGCGAAGTCTCAAACATCCTTACGCGACTCCGTGAGTTGGGTGTTCAAGCCGCTTCCGACACAGTCGGCGACGTAGAACGGGGATTCATTGATAAGGAAGTGCAACAATTGAAAAGTGAAATGGAGCGTATTTCGCGCACAACTCGTTGGGGTTCAACGAACCTTCTTGACGGAAGCGGCGATGAGTATGCTTTCCAAGTTGATATTAACAATGACGATTTTAACGATCGAATCAGTTTCGACGCCTCCGTACAAGACGCCACAACCGCGAATCTTGGCGTCGATGGTTTTGATTTCTCTGATAAAGAAGGCGCCCGTGAGGCGTTGGAAGTTCTCGAGACAGCTCAGCGTCAAGTGAATGGCTACCGCGCAAATTTGGGCGCGATCCAAAACCGCTTGATCTCGACTTCAGAGAACATCGGCGTTGCAGTGGAAAACTTCTCGGCCGCCAACTCGCGCATTCGGGACGCGGATATTGCCCAGTCTTCTGCTGAAGCCGCTCGAAACAACATCCTGCTGAATGCTTCAGTCGGTGTATTGGCTCAGGCGAATGCACAGCCGCAAGCTGCGCTCCGCTTGATCAGCTAATAAGTATAAGTGCCGCGTGAGGTGGCACTTTGGTTTTTATATTGATTGTTTAAACAGGAATTGGGGTCTTGTGCTCCTTTGAGATCCCGGTACCTACCTACCCAAGGGAGATTTCTCCCTTGGGGTACTAGGTCGGCATCTAGCCGATTTCTAGACCGATCGAAGGTCCGCCCGGTCCTGTGCAACTCCTGGAGAATAGAACACTCTATTCTTACATCAGGAGCAAACATGAAAAGTTTAATCGCGGTCGCCACTCTATCGGTATTCCTTTTTAATGGATCCCAGGTCAACAAACTTTGTAGCGGAATATTGCCGGAAAACGATATGTATATCGCTGTCGGCGTAAAAACAGGCGGCGGGGTCACGGAGGCCGACTTTCATAAAGTACTCGACCGGGTCGAGGCGGTCTATGCCCCTGAATTCATCAAGCAAGGCGCCGTCTTAATAGTAGAACGCAATTGGGAAGACGGGACAGTAAACGCTTTCGCATCGCAATCCGGCAATGAATGGACAATCGCCATGTTCGGGGGTTTAGCCCGGCATAGCGCGGTGACAGTGGACGGCTTCGCAATAGTTGCTTGTCACGAAGCGGGACATCACATCGGCGGCGCTCCGAAATACACATGGAATGATTGGGCTTCGAATGAAGGGGAGTCGGATTACTTCGCGACACTTAAGTGCATGCGCGCGGTTTTCGGCGCCGATGACAACCAAAAAATCATAAGCGAGATGGAAATTAGCCCCTTCGTGCAAGAGTCCTGTAAGTCGCAGCACAGCGATGCGAATGAACAAGCGCTTTGCATTCGTCTCGCCTACGCGGGGCTTTCGATAGGAAAGTTATTCGCGGATTTTTCAGGTGGAACAGCAGTTGGCTTTGAAACTCCCGATGAAAACAAAGTCGATGAAACCGAGGATTCTCATCCAGAGGCACAGTGCCGGCTAGACACTTACTTCGCAGGCGCGCTTTGCCCAAAATCAGTGAGCGAAGAGTTGAGCCCGACAGATCCACGTCCGGGCTCTTGTTTTGACAATAAGTTTGCTAACCGAACTCATCGACCCGGCTGCTGGTTCAAGCTTTAAACCCGTTGGGCGGTTAGATGGTTCTGTTACTTCTGAGCGTCCTAATTCTTTTTGCCCAGGCCGCCGGGCTCCTGCTTGTCCTTGGCCGACTAGGCGCAACCTTCTTCGCCCCGCCATTTGATCCCCTTGTCCTTATTGCCTTCTCATGGATTATCGCAGGTCTTGGGCTGCTATTTCGAATCGCTTGGGCCCGGCCAATTGCGATCGCCGCACTTTATGTAAATTCCGGGTGCATGGTGATCGCAGTTTACCTCGCGGCGGCGCAAAAAATTTTAGGGCCGGTGGTTCAAGCGTTTACCAAGGCCCTAGTGATCCGTGTAACTCAATTGCCGCCAGAAACATTTGCAGACCCGACCTTTAAGAATCCGATCTATATCGCGGCAGGCGGACTTTTTATTTTTGGCCTTCTGAGTAACCGACTACAGGCATATCTTCGAAATAATAAAGACGTAAATGCGGCTTTTTGGAAAGACTACTTCTTTGGCCGGGAGTTCTTGATCCTTGGCCTTGATGTCCGAGTTCCTGTTATCGTCGTGATTTGGTTCGCATTGGTGTATCCAAAGATCCTTGCAAATTTAGAACTAGTGGAGCCCCAATCGCTGCCGAACCAGGAAGCAGACAAGAATGTAAAGCCGCCCCCTGGCCCCACCCTCACAATAGTTAAAGAGGTTTCCGGCTGGCAGTTTTCAGCCGATCTTAAACAAGCAATGGCTGTCGTCTCGGGCAGTGGAGCTTTCCGGCTGGATTTACTCAATGGGCAAATCAGTACGACCCCTGAATTGAGGAAGGTCACGGCGTTTAAGCCAAAACTATCGCGGGCCCTGTCTGGCAATCTCGAAGTTTATTTCAATTCTCCAAATGAGATCGCAAATTTGAAAACGGGAGCGAAAGAAACTATTTTGGGCCTAGGCGAGCGCACCGAGCCGGTTTTTCTCGCTGAAACGTTAGATAGTGTTCTTATCTACGACGAAGCGAGCAAGACGCTAAAAGCATATCGCCTGCCGTTCGCACCCGAGCCGTTATGGGAATTGAGCCTGGCGCAAATTCCCATCGACAGCGAAGTCATTCGCCGCGGCGAGATCTCGCCAAACAATGAGTCCATGCTAATTAGAGCGGAAAACGTATTCTACGTGATAAATTTTGTGACTAAAGAAATTATCAAACTTGACCAAGATCCTTTGGCCTTTTCACCAGCGTATTCGAAAGAGGGTGATGTCCTTATTTTCTCAAAAGTGGATTCTAAAAACGAAGAGTCCGCTGCGACATTAAATGTGCAAAAGAAGGAGGTGGTCGCGACTCCGTGGCTTGGCAGGACCGAGTATGCTTCATCGGTTGAAAACATAGTTTATATTCGGTATGGCTCGAAGCTGATCGCATGGGCGCTAAACGCGCCCGCGGAAAGTCTATGGGAAGTTCAGCTGCCCACAACTACCCCTGGCGTTCCTGCCGTCGTATCTGCGGACGGAGCTCTTTTAATAGTGTTTGAACTGAATGAATACTTTTGGTTGCCTCTCACGCGTGAGCGGCCAACGGCAGAGTTTAAGCGGTTTAAATCAAATTTATCGCGGGGCCCAAGAGGTTACTTTCAAACGGACCGCAAGGGCCATCTTCTGGCTCACATGCGGGGACTTACCGTTGAGGTTTTTTGGTTACGCAGCAAACAAGAGGACCGTATCGTTACCCGGCCCTTTGATTTTTCACCGCATCTTAACGGGTTATAATCTCACACAAGAGAACATCTTGCGCTTTCATCAGCTGATAGTCGTCCGGCAGGAGTTCGCCACGAGCTTCCGCCTCGTGGAAAACTTTTTCGGCCTCTCCGGTTTTTTTGAGGCAATCTGAAATTTTCGCGACTCTCGCGAGTCTTCGGGGCTGCCACTTGGTTGTGGCGTCGGCCGCAAACGGGTTGTCGTAAAGATTTTCCTCACGCGCATACACATTTTCCGATTCTTTTGTTTGTGGCGTCCTCAGCGCTTCGAAGTCCGGCGTAATGCCGACAAGCTGGGGAGTGCGACCCGAAGGCAGGTAAAAGCGTTCTTTTGTCTCCATTAACCTAATCGTCTTTAAGCCTTTCCATCCAGGCCGGCCGTCTTGAGCAGTGCCCTTGCCAAAAGTTCTTTGGCCCACAATCCAGGCGCGATCGAGATCTTGGAGAATTCCGGAAACGATTTCCGAAGCGCTCGCCGAATCACTGTCAACGAGGACGACCACGGGTAAGTTTGTGAAATGCACGGCCGACACGCCAGCTTGACCTGATAGCGCCATTTGAAACTGATTTTGCATAATCGAAATTGAATCCAAAGTGGCAAACGGAACTTTTCCTTGAGTTGCGATCTCTATCAAGTGTCCGAGGCTTCGGCCGCTCCGGAGCAAAGCGTTGGCGTCAACAAAGCTCGCGGCGATGCAAATGCCGACGTCTAAAAACCCACCGACATTTCCTCTTAAGTCAAAAACAAGGCCTGCGATTTGATGGTTTTCCATTCGGTGAAGGGTGGCGCGAATTTGTAGGCAGTCGGTCGGACTTGCGAATTCGCGCAGCCGGATATAACCCATTTTTGTTTGAGCCTTGCCAATGCCTTCAATTTGCACATTACGAAATTCGACTTGCGCCCGCGTGACCTGAAACTTAAAGTTCGTTTTTCCGCGCAACATCTCCAGAGAAATTTTTGTTCCGGGTTCGCCCCGCACCAAATCCACGACCTCATTTAGGCCTTTGTCCTTTACATCTGTCTCATTGATTCGAAGAAACATATCGCCACGCTTTAACCCGGCCTGGGCTGCTGGTGAATTTGGGACCACGGCAAAAATAAGAACCCCGTCCTTGGTCTTCGTTAACTCAGCTCCAATCCCCACAAAACGCTCGTTGGGCTGCATGCTTCTTTCCTTCAGCAGCTCGGCGGAATGGATGGCGGTGTGGGGATCGACCGCTTTCTCTAAGTACTGATTGACCGCTTGAGCGATAATCATCGAATACTTTTTTGACGCCGCCATTTCCGCATGGATGGTATCCGCCACATGTTTAAAAATTTTGAAACGGTCGCCGGAGCGAAGATTCTTTCTCGTCTCGTAAACCTCATTTAGGGCTTTAGTTCTTAAGGCAAGTCTCGCCTTGGCTAGATTGAAGGCCTCGATCCCATTTTGGCCGACCCGTTTTTGGGGCTTCTCTTTCACCTGAACCAGGACCATTTGATCGTCGCTGTATGTGATTTTTTCGAACTCGTCAGAGAATTTTTCATACTCAGCGCGCGGCATGAGAATTTGGGGGCTGGCTCCCGAAACCGCCAGAGCGGTCATTGCCGCGACACAGGCACGGAATTTTTCCGCAGCTGAGTAGCAGTTTTTTTCGCTGACGAGGTCTTCGCTGAGGAGCATCTCAAGCTTTAAACCCGAATTAGCCCAGTGTTCTTCAGCCGATTTTGCGGCGGCGCCCTGACCGGCAAAGAGCATGAGACTTAGGAGAGCCAAAATTGAAAACAAAAGAGTACGCGAAGCTCTTTGAGCAGACATAATAATTCCTTTTGACATCAGAGGCCCCAAACCCAAATTCACTTTTAGATACCGGATTCCATTTCAATTTCTGTGCCCTGGGAATTCGCTGTTAGAAAAGTCGTTCCTAACGACCCGCCCCTGGCGGGTCGTAGACTAGACGGTCTTGAAGCCAGACGAGCACAACGTCTACGTAACTATGGTCTACGAGCTCAAGGTCTACTTGGACCATTGTCGATAAGTTCTCAACCAATTCTCCCTCTGAAGGTCCTGAATTCCCGGCCTATTGACTAGAAACTCTACGACTTCCGTCTAGAACCGCTAGACGCGACTTCAGTTTGCCCGGACCTCGCCGAATTACTAGCTGTGAGCAGCGACGAAACTAGACGGTCAAGTCTGGGATCGAGACAGTTCATACATATAAATTAGCACTATGGATCAGTGCCTTTCTTCGTGGCCTATAGGTAGGGTTCGCGCGGGATGGGATAGGGATGTCTTTGACTAAAATCAGTGCTGTTGCACTGAGAAAAGGGAGCAGACAATGGGACTCAGGATTACAACGAACATGGCCGCCGTCAACGCACAGAAGACGATGGCCAGCACACAGCGTGACCTCCAAAAGAGTTTAGCGCAGTTATCTTCAGGTAGCCGTATTACGAAGGCTGCCGACGACGCCGCCGGTTTGTCGATCAGCGAAACTTTGCGATCAACAATCCGTGGCTACGGACAGGCTCAACGAAACGCCAACGACGGTATCTCAATGGTACAAGTCGCGGAAGGCGGATTGGGCGAAATTTCCAACATCCTTACTCGCCTCCGTGAGTTGGGCGTACAAGCTTCTTCCGACACTGTTGGGGACGTTGAAAGAACGTTTATCGACAAAGAAGTTCAGCAATTAAAAGACGAAGTCGAGCGTATCGCACAGTCGACCCGCTATGGTAAGTCGAAGATGTTGAACGGTGATGGCGAAGAGTACGAGTTCCAAATTGATATTAATAACAATGATTTTGAAGATCGAATTGCGTTTAACGCGGCAGAACTTAAAGCCACGACCGATGCACTTGGCATCGACGGTTTTAACTTCGGCGAGAAAGAAAATGCTCAGGGCGCGCTAGAGGTTTTGGAAGATGCTCAGCGCAACGTGAATGGAATGCGCGCGAACTTGGGCGCAATCCAAAATCGCTTGGTCTCTACAACTGAGAATTTAGGTGTAGCGATCGAGAACTTCTCAGCCGCGAATTCCCGCATCCGCGATGCAGACATTGCGTCTTCATCGGCCGAAGCGGCTCGCAACAACATTCTCCTTCAAGCCAACGTTGGTGTATTGGCCCAAGCCAATGCCCAGCCTGGAATGGCTCTTAGATTGTTGTCTTAAATTTATTATTAAAATTGTACGAAGGTGTGGCTACTGCTTCTGCCACACCTGGCTTTTACCTACCCGGGTGGATTCCATTCCACCCGGGGTGCTATTTTCCAGCACTCTCTTCACTGTTTTAAAAATCACCCAACACGGTGACCGGTACCCCTGGCTGAGGACGTGCGCGTCCGGGAATCCGGACCCTCGGTGTACCCCACGCCAATAAGCCGTCACACGACACCTCCACTCCCTCTTGCACTCCCCCCGGTATCGGTCACCCCGGGAGGTACACGAACATGCGCCAAGTTTTATTTCCTAAACCTATTAATAAATCACTTTCTTATGGCGGAACCCTTCGGCAGAAAAGAAATGGGCGTGGAACAAGGCCCCTTTCCTCGCGAGAGCCACTGCATCTTGTTTTGAAAGTTAATAAAGAGAAGGTAAGTAGGGGTTTACGCACGCCGAAGCGATTCTTACTTATCCATCAAATTCTGGAAAAATACGCTCTGAAATTTTTCGTCAAAGTCGAGCAGATCTCGGTACAAGGCGATCATATCCACATAAATCTTCGCGCAACAAGGCGATCAAATTACCAGTCGTTCTTCCGTGTCTTGGCGGGCCAGATCGCACAGCAATTTGAAAAAGCTGGACTTCTGACAGCTGTGACCGATACCCCGGGGAGGGGGAAAAAGACCGGGCGGGGGCTTTGGCGGTATCGGCCATTCACGATTGATCGGCGTGACCGATACCCCGGGGGTATGGTCGAAGGGCTGAATTTGTCGGGACTTAGGGCTGAATTGTTTCAGGGCGCCGTTATTAATTTTTATATATGCCCCGATGAAGCATACGGATGAATATAAAAGGGCTCACTCCAGCTTTGGCCACTCTTGATCCCCGCGCTCGTGTCGAGGGGAAAGAAAACGTGCGTCTGCAAAATAGCGGCGACCGGGATGCCAATGGACAAAGGCAAGAGCCCGAACCAGAACATAAACGGCATTTAAGTGACGTTGAGTTCGAAGTCGCGATTCAAACTCTAAAAGAACACTCTGGCGTTGTCGCTCACGGGCTAATAGTCCGGGTTGAGACCAATGCAGATTCTCGGGTGATCTTCATTGAGGACCAGGCTGGAAAAATCGTCCGCAGGCTCTCCGAGGCCGATCTTTGGCTAGTGACCAAAGAGAAAAACCGCACCACGGGCTCCATACTCGATAAAGCTGGCTAGTGGCTAGCCAACATTACCCAGGCCCCTTAAGGGGGCTGGCCAACATAAGATTGGCGCTTAGCCTCAGGTCCAAGCCAAATCATTGACTCACTTTATTTGTGTTCCATACGTGAGAATAGATTCATGGGCATCTCTTTCGGCGGCATCAATACAGGTCTACCACCAAACATTGTGGAACAGCTTATGGAAGCTGAGAAGATTCCTATTAAGACAATTGAGAATAATAAGGCGAAGCAAGAAGCCAAATTAAAACTCGTGCAGGATTTAGAGGCCAAACTCTCAGCGTTGACGACATCGCTCGAGGGGCTTGCGGGAACTAAGGGCTTTAAAGACATAAAGCTCCTCTCGGGCGATCAGAATATCGTGGCCGGTGCGGTAGATCCAACGGCAGGTGTAACGGGGAACTGGAACATTGAAGTCTTGGAGCTGGCACAAAAGGCGGCAGCAATCACGAATGGATTTCCTGACAAAGATAAAACAGAGATCGGCACAGGGTATTTCCGCTTTCATACTTCGGATGGCGACAAGGAAGTATACATTAACGGATCCAACAGCACGCTCGAAAAGGCCGCGCAGACGATCAATAGTGCCAACCTCGGCGTTCGCGCTACGGTCCTGAACGATCGTAAGGATCCCGATGAGCCCTTTCGTTTAATGATTTCAGGTCAAGATGTGGGCGGCGATAGCCGCGTGGATTATCCGACACTCTATTTCCTTGATGGTGATCACGATCTTTATTTCCAAGAAGAGCGTGAGGCCACCAACGGAAAAGTAAAAGTCGATGGTTTTGAGTTTGAGATCGGCGATAATAAAGTCGACGACGTCATCCCAGGCGTCAGCCTTGAACTGCGGCAGGCAGCACCCGGCCGAACCGTAAACGTCAGCGTTAAGGAAGATTTAGAAGTCGTCACTGGCAAGGTAAAAACCTTCGTCGATGGCTTAAATGCGATTTTAAGTTTCATTCAACAGCAAAATACGATGAATGAAAAGACCGACACATCACAGACTCTCGGTGGTGACGGGTTGTTGCGCTCGATTGAAATGCGCATCCGCCGTCTTGTGCAGGATCCGCATTACGGCACGGACAGTAAAATCACCCGACTCTC
>JAYSTF010000168.1:0-52063 GCA_043720065.1 Pseudobdellovibrionaceae bacterium
TTTATGAAAAGCCTGTCGGGTGACTCGATCAGATGCTCGCTTCCCGCCGTCAAAACGATTTTGGCTCGGTAACAAAGCATCATTGGCCCTCACCCAGACCTTATAGTCGGAAGCTTTCATTGGTCTTATGATCAGTCGTCGAGTTTTAATTTTAAACGTTTGATATTTATTTTCCATCAACAACTTTATCGCAGTCATTTGGTAGTTGTATAGCAAAGGAAGGTTTTTATGAGGGGCTGCGCTACGAAAGGTTAGACCTAGAAATGCAGCCTCTCAAAGCATGCCATTAAAGTTTGAGAAAAAGAATGCTTGACATATATGCATATTATATGCATTATATAGGGATGTCGCCGACGATCTTTCAGGTTTGGAACCTTCGTATTGTAATTTACCCCAAGGACCATGAACCTGCCCATGTGCATGTGATGGGTCCGGATGGTGAAGCCAAATTTGATATCAGGACAATGGAATGTATTGAGAATCATGGATTTTCTGAAAAATCATTGAGACGAACTAGAGAATATTTAATAGCGAGAAAAAGTTCTCTTTTGGAGGCATGGCATGAGTACCAAAAATAAAAAAATAATTTTCGGTAAGGTTGAAATTCCAGAAGACGCCTTTGATCCCAAGAACGTCAAAGAACGTATCACCATCATGGTTGATCAGGACGTCCTCGATGAGTATCGCGCCAAGGCTCAAAAGACTGGAGATAAATATCAATCGCTTATCAACCGAACGCTTCGAGAAGCTCTGGAAAAGCCCGAACTTGAAAGGCGCATCGAGAAGCTCGAACAAAAAATGAAGAAGCTTGGTTAATTTTGAAATTTGGAGAACGTTCTCCAAATGGAGAACAAGCTTTGAAAGACCGAAAAGTGTTCTCCATGAATCCGGAGAACACTTTTGAATTCAAATACTTAACAAAAAATCACTGGTAATGAGAGCGGTTCGAAAGCTGTCCCTTTGGGTGCACCAAACGTAACGCTGGTCGAACCGCCACGCCTTACGAGATCGATGACTTTCCCTGGTTCACCTTCAAAATTTTGAAAATCTGATTCCGCTCCTGGAGCCCCGTCGGTTCCAGTGGCCTTGTATAGCCCATTTGCTGGAGCGATCACGGCAACTTTGATTTTAGTTGGGTGGAGTTTGGAGACTAAAGCCAAATTGATTACTAGCATCAGCCGCTCTGTTGGTTTGAGAAGCCGCCAATATTGGGAAGAATATCAAAGCCAAAATGGCAAGGGACAACAGGCTAACCTCGATTATATATCTAAAAATGCTAGGTATTTACAAAAGACATGTCAATGTCGCCACCTGGGGACTTGCGGCAACTTTGTCTGACCAAGGCTGCGTTTGCTCTTCCCACGACCTCCGCCTCTGCTTGAGACTTCCCTAAGTACTTGATATTATTGTGTATATGTATTTCGAATATTTCGACTATTGCGTTTGTTTCGAATAGCCGATATATTAAGGTAATGGAGGCAGCCAATGTCAGCAGCCCGAAAGGAAAGAACCGTGGATCTCATACCTACAGCCAATGAAGTCGCGCTCGCACGAGATTCAAGTCGATCTTTAGCCCAAACTCTGCCGAAGAAGAAAACTCAGGTGAAAATTAGGGTTCTTACAGAAGGGCAACAAGGTGCTGATATTATTATTCCCGCATCGGCCCTAAAACTGCTAATCAACCTCTTAACTGAAATGGCTCAAGGAAATGCAGTCACTATTTTGCCTCTTCATGCCGAACTTACAACTCAACAGGCCGCTGATCTGCTGAATGTATCACGCCCATTTTTTATTAAGCTTCTCAAAGAAGAGAAAATCCCTTTTAAGAAAGTTGGTCGGCACCGCCGAGTCGCCGCCCGTGATGTCATGGCCTTTAAATTAGCGCAAAACGAAGCGTCGGAATCAGCCGTTGATACTCTCGTATCTGAAGCCCAAAAGCTCAAGCTTGGTTACGAATAAGGTTTTGCTTTGGCCAGCTTCACAGTTCTTTTTGATGCCAATGTCCTTTATCCTGCGCCATTGCGAGACTTACTGGTTGAACTTGCCACGACCGGACTCTTTCGCGCGAAGTGGAGTGATGCCATTCACGATGAGTGGGTTTCAAATCTTTTATTGAATCGACCCGATTTGAAAGTGGAGCATTTAGCGAAAGCTCGTGCGGCTATGAATGCAGCTGTACTTGATTGTCTTGTTGAAAATTATGAGAGCTTAATTCCGAGTCTTAATTTACCTGATCCTAACGACCGCCATGTTTTGGCCGCAGCCATTCGCGGCAGGGCTGACGTTATTGTGACAATAAATCAAAAGGACTTTCCGGAAACAGAGCTTTCAAAATACTCAATCCACTGCCAACATCCTGATGATTTTGTCTCCGATCTTTTAAGCCTTTCTCCGGAGGAGGTGTTCAAATCCATTCGTAAGATCCGGAGTCGTCTTAGGAATCCACCAATTACGGCGGAATCCTACCTCGATAACTTGGAGCGGAACGCACTAGCAATTACTGTGTCGCAGCTTCGAAAGTTTGCCACGAACCTTTGATGTTTTCGGGCGGTTTGCATTTTGACGGACGAAAGCTTCGCTTCCACCCACTTCATCGGCAACAAAATGCCAATTGCCTAAGATTTTATAAAGCGCGAGCAGTTCATTTGAATTCAGTGACTTTGCCTCTGGGTACGCATCCATCTCAAAAACGAATATGGCCCTCGATCATATCGACAAATCTTTGCTTCTCACTTTTTAGCAGTTCGTGACGGGTGTCTGATTGCGAATGTCGCATTGTTAAAAAATAGTTCTTTCGACCACCGTTTCCATTTGGCTCCGGTTCCGTGGAAAGTCGATCCATCTGGCATCTGAATCAAGCCATGAAGAAGGTAAACATTTTTGAGCCTTGTATCGGCCAGGATTTCAGAACCTTGCCGGTCACGGCTAGAGGAATCGCAGGGACTGGCAGTTGGGCCTACCGGCCAGGAATACTGGCGGCGCGGTAATAATGGCCTCCAGCGAATCGTTACTTTTTGGGTGGCGTGATCACTAACCCGCTCAGGCCTGACACCGGAGCTGGAGTCATTCGGCTTATCAAAGTTCCGTCACCAAGAGCGCCATATTCGTTGTAGCCCAAGCATTGTCCGATCCCGCTGATTACGGCGCAAATATTCGAGGGACTCATTGAAATGGCCTCTCCGGCAGGAAGGCCTGGCACGGTCGTTGGTGTGTGGTTACCGGTTCGGGGAGTGCCGGCTGAAGACATATTGGCGCCAGTTATTACCCTTCCCCAGCACTGAACTGCATTATTTGCCAGTGCCGCGCACATACTCCAACCGCCGCCAGTCACCTCTCTCACCGACGCGGCGAAACCCTGAACCTTTATTGCACCTTGATAGTTATTTAATTCGGGGGCGATTCCTATTAAACCAAACTCATTTAAACCCCAGCAATAGACTTCGCCCCCAGCAACCGCACAGCCACCCTGATAATTCGTGGCTAGCGAAGTCACTTCTAAGGTTCCAGTTAGCTGTCTCGGAGTATTGGCATAAGTGCCGCCCCAATAACCCCAGCAGTAAACTTTGCCATTGGCAATGGCACAGGTGCTTAGGCTTGAAGCCGAGACGGCCTTCACACCTGAAGCAAAAATAGCATTTCCAGAGGCATCTTTAGGTTGATAGGGCGTGAGGCGATTTGTAACTCCGCCATCGCCGACTTGGTGGACGCGATTTCCGCCCCAGCACCATAGGCCCTCGTTCACGATGGCGCAGGCATGCTCTCCACCGACAGCGACAACAGTAGCGCCGCTTGTTAATCCAGTGACTTGGGTAGGTGTCGCGCTTGGAGTGGTCGTGCCATTTCCCAATCGTCCATCAGTATTAACTTGGCCCCAGCACTTCACCGCGCCACTAATGACCGCGCATTCAGCACCATTGCGGCTGTAACTTTGAACGCCGAATTCAAGTCCTGGTACTTGCACGGGAATCACGCTAGACTGGGGTATCGCAGATCTTCTATGGCTGCCAGGGACCTAACCAGCTTGTTTCTTCTTCAGCAATTCCCGCGCTCTCTTCTCAATCGCCAATAGCTTTCCTGTACGCTCATGCTGACCATTCGGGAAAAGAATAGAAGCCGGATGAAGATCGAACACAGCGCCGAACAGCTCCGCATAATGAACGGTCATCTGGACCCGTCCATTTTCCAAAGCGCTAAGATTCTCTCGTTTGAGTCCGGTCAAGCGACAGACTTCCTCCTGAGTAAGATTGAATCGCTTTCGAGCCGCCCTCACCAAATCACCAGACACGACGGGCTTTGGATCAATGTCATTTAAAATGTCTCTCATCAGCTTTGCCATGTTACCTCCTATAATTGTGGTCTGCCGTTACGCGATGGACTTCTACGAAAACTTCCTCGCCCTGAACTCGATAAATAATTCGTCCCGCACCACTGAAACAGGAAGCTCTGAACCCACGCCATTCCGCATAAAGTGGGTGATCACCCCAAAATGCGGATTTCACAATATGCTCAGGCCCGAATTCTTCCATCTCATTAAGCCAAAGCCTGATAACTCCACGATCATCTCGGCTCAACAATCCATCGCGCAACAATTCCTTGAACTCCCGTTCGGCTTGGGCGGTCATCTTCACTTTCCAATTCAACCGCAACTCCTCCGTCGTACGTATTTTTATTTATACGGTATTATTTTATATATGTCAAGGTCATCGCAAAGCCGGACAGTTGAGGTTTCGCAGCTTAAAAGCTAAAAGGCAATTCGATCCAAATTTGGTTCATCTTTTAAGCCCAGCTTGTCTTCGAGTAATTTTTCAACATATAGCCCTTCATATCCTGCACTTTACAGAGGCGCAGTAAATCTCCGACCTTGAGGTGGAGATTGTAGCCCATAGTTTCTTTCTGTGTCTCGCCACCCTCTCCGAAGACGACGGCATAACCCAACCAGCAAAATGATGCCATTCCAGATGACCGCGAAGGAAATATCGACGGACTATTTGCTTTAATAGCATGCTGACGTTGGGGGCGCCGAATCTCATTATTTAATTGAGGCGCCACAAGATTCTCAACTCGAAGTTGAAAGCTGCAGTTTGGACATTTTGCATCGGCTGCTCTCAAAAGAAAATTTCCAATTCCCATGCATCTCCCCATGTTACGACACGGGTCTTATCGGCCGGTTGTCGCGGAGTCATTTGTATCAACTTGATTTGATTAGAGGAAACACCAGCCTGACAAAAGGCTAGGTAGTGACTGGGTTTTGCTTTGTCTTGGTCAACTTTCTGAGGCTTTTGAGTCGTCGATTTGCCACATCACAAAGTTGTTAACTTAACGGCTTCCCGAGAAGCAAAAAGAACATACCACCTGATCTTCCTTCTATGAGTTCCACGTAAATAGTTCTAAGCCAAGTTATTACTCCTGGCGCGGTTTCTTCGTGCGGTCATGGTAAGTCTTTAGGCTTCGGTTCCAGGCATTGATGCTGGTACCTATGCCATCGCCAAGGACTTCGTCACAGTAGCGGGACTCCAGGATTTTAAGGATTCCAGGGACGCGTTCGAAAACGTCTTTGCCTCTAATATTTTGATATTTGAAGTTGATCAGCTTGTTGCCGGTGCAAGTCGCGGTATTCACGTGGACGCCATCGCCCCTAATACTTAGGATCTCAAAATTTTCAAAAGCATTGTTAATCGCTCCCGTGCACGCATTTTCGTCTACTTGGGACATGTAGACGGCGTGGTTGCCGCTGTCCTGAACCCGAAAGTTAAAAAAAGTATTGCCTGCGGAGTCGCGCATGTAGATGCCCACGTCCATATTCCTATAGAGGCGGACGTTTTTAAATACGTTTTTGTTGAAGTGGATGTCCAACGAGACGCCAGCGCCTAGGTTGTTCGACAGATCCATATCTTCAAAAACGCTGTCCGTCGTTTCGTAGCCCGCGAAGCCGTCGTAGTAATTATCCGATGCGACCAGGCCCTTAACGTGTAGTTTGCTGCTGACCTTTTCAGTCACCACGCCGCCGGATCGCATGCGGTATACATTCACATCTTCAATCAGCGCGCCGTGGACTGCGCGGACCGTGATGCCGTTGTTGCGGATGTAGGCGGTCCCGCCTTTGTCACAATCGCCTCCCCAGCACTCCCCGTCCTGATTGTCGCGATTACCATCCAAGGTCAAGTTCCTGACCTGGAGATTGTGTACGGGCCTCGGTGGAGTTTCAATGTTGCCCATTATCACTAAAGGGCAATTGGCGTGATCGGCGAGTCTTAGGACGACTTTGCCTTCGCCCCGTAATCGAAGTCCGTCGCGATTCAGCACGATGGGCTTATCGCAAATGTAGCGTCCCGCGGGAATGACGAACGCTGTCGTCTCAGCGTTCCCAAGAGCCGCCCGTATGAAGTCACATTCATCGGCGTGGGCCGACGGGAGCACTGTAAGAAAAGCCAATGCAATTACAGATTTGCCAAATCCGACCCAGATTTTTTTCGTGTTATTCATCAGGTTTATCCTCGTTGATAAGCTGACTTGCAAGTGCAAGGTTACGGCCAATTTAAACTAAATCCGATGAGCAACCTTAATGTTTGAAACTGCGCACTAAGCCAATGCAGTTCGGCTCGTGCCGCATTCTGGGTTACGAACTTGCTGCGCTGAGTTGGGAAATGTCATGTGGTACATTTTAAACGAAGAACCACTAATTAAGGTCACGGGCCGCAAATAATTATGTCTCATAGTGGTACTCAAAGTCACATGAATGCCCTCTAATTCACCATTGAATTGTCCAATATAATATTTATGAATTAATCTAGAACAGTCCGTCTTTAGAAAATAGGTACACATGACATTTCTAAAAGGGCTCAAACCGGAACACCTAAAACCGGCATCACTCTTAGTGGTAGTTCTTGCCATCACTCTCGCTTTTCAGAACTGTTCGCCCACCGAGAAGGAAGACGACCTCGCCTCCCAAAGCTTGTTAGGCAACCCATCGTCGATCGCCGCCTATGAGAGGACTCTTTACCCCGTTGTGCAGCAGGCATGTGCTGGCTGCCATGGTTTCAACACCTATCCTCGTTTTGCGTTATCGCCCGCTGAGTTCGCCCATGATGTCCTCGTACAAGAGGGACTGATTAATTTCGCAATTCCGGAAAACTCAGCAATTGTTTATCGCATTCGCCAGGGACATAACTCCTTCGCGCAATCCGTCGCCGATTCCCTGCGCGATCAGATCATCGCGTGGGGCAGGGCTATCGGCCGGTGAGGCCTTTTCTATTACAGCCACGGGCCTAAGCCTCGTTCATAGTAAATGCGCTCGGCTCGGTCCGCGACTTCGGGTTGCTCATCTGGACCTACTTGTCTGACGACTTTCGCCTCCATGACAAACCACCAGATCTCATCGACCGCGCCGACGAATATTCGCCAACCCAGTTTCGCGTTTTCAGCGAACCAATTTGGCTCTTCATTCTCATACTCTATAATTCTAGCTTGTGCTTTCATTGCACACCTCTCCTAAATATCAATATTTTTTATTTATATACAGATTAAAGCAGGGCTTGAAGCGGCAGTGCTAAATACACGGCGCGCGAAAAAGCCTTAGCTTCGTTCTGAAACTTAAAACGACTTAACTTTCACTTTTTTGGTTTATCGACGAGGGTCCGTGTGGGCGGAGATCGCGTCGACGCGAGCAGTTGAAGGCTCACAGTCTTTGTTTAGAATTGTATTAGTCATGCGATCTCCTTTCGTTAAATCCAATGTAGCGGATGAGACGCTGAATAATCAACTAATATTAATAAAATGCATAAATATTTTTCTTGAATGAACCTTCGTTCTCCAGAAAACTCCTCGCTACATTACCGGGGGGTAAAATGAAAACACAATTGCTATCATTAGTTCTTCTTTTGGCGTCAGGCGGCGCGCAGGCCATTGAGAAGTTTAACTGCCTCGGAACTGAGCCGTTTTGGGCGCTTGAACTTACCGACGAAGGAGCTTTTTATTCATCAATGGAAGGCGAAAATGTCACATACAACGTAAAGTATGGTGCGCCTGAGGGCACGACGATGGAATATGTGATGACTGTCGGGGGCATTGCGGAGGCGAAGGTCGACCAAGAGCATCCATCGATACTTATCGCGTTTGTGTCCAATTTATCTGGGTTCATTGTGGGCAGCCAGTCGGTTAGGCCTCACTGCTCGGATGGAATGTCTGATCGCGACTATCCTTACAGCATAAACATGATGATTGAAGGGCGCTTTCAAACAGGCTGCTGTTACTCGACCTCGAAGCCATTTATCGGAGAGTAGCCTACAAAATGTACCACATGACTTTTCGCAACTCGGTGAGTTGCGAAAAGTCATGTGGTACATTTCTATTTTGGTGGGCGGGGGAAGAAGAGGGCAGTTCTTTGTTTGTATTCCGCGAAGCCCGGCCTGCCCTCCATTAATTTTTCGAGCATCGGCACGCCTGAAACTTTTAGAATAAGAAATGTAATTACGATTGGCGAAATGATTAGCCACCATCCACCGGGCTCGACGCACATCAGGAAAATTCCCCACCACTGCACGACTTCGCCAAAATAATTTGGATGTCTCGACCAGCTCCAAAGACCTCTATCCATCAGGCGGCCTTTATTCGAGGGATTTAATTTAAAGCGGCGAAGCTGCTCGTCTCCAACTGCTTCAAAAATGAACCCGAAAATCCAAACGAGCAGCCCAATGCCTACTGCATAAGTGAATGATCTTGGCGCCAGGGCAATCGACCTAAGAACCGGCAGGGAAATAATAATTAAAAAAACTGCCTGGAGAAGGAAGACCTGGAGGTAGGTCCTTAAAAGCCATCCACTTCCCCACTCCTTCCGCCAATTCGCATAGCGAACGTCTTCTTCATGGCTTTTTAAAAATCTCCGCCCTATGTGATAGGCCAATCTTAAAGCCCAAACACCCACACAAAACAGAATCGTAAGTTCAGTGACCTGCAAATTTTGAAGTGATTCAGTGATCCCCGAACCCATTATAGCTCCGGCGGCCGCCACTAAAAACCCAAGGCCCCAGAAAACATCGGCTATATCATTTCGGCGTAAATAAGCTGCAAGTATGAACACCAAATGACAGGCAAGAAGAACCGCTACTACCCCGCCAATATAGGCACTCACGGCTTCACCTCTGGTTTCAAATACAAAATTTCCGCATCCATTGGCTGCCATTTGCCGTTGATGAAATTTCGCAGCGGTGTACGGCCAACAAAACGGACCATTCGCTTTTCCTCTTTATCAAAGTCGATCTGAATATTGTCCACAAGCATAGAGACCAAAAAATTCGAGGGCTTCATTTCAATCCCGACCTTAGAATCAACCATTGAAGTTTTTTTAAATTGAAATCCGACTGTGCTGGCAATTTCAAAAACTCCAAAATTCACTTTTAACGTTTTGCCTCGACTCAAATCAGACCAGTTCTTGTTCAAGTAAGCTTCAGTCATTGGGCCCGTGATAAAGTTGGATTCGATTTGTGTTTTTTTAGTTGATATAACGTCGCCCTGCTTTCCATCGTTGAGTTTGTACGTCAGGAACGTGGCAGTTTTTCCAATGACTTTGATTTCATAGGCCTCGTTCGTTTGCAGCTGTTCCACATATTGGCTGATGAGCTGACCATCCTTCATCTCAGCCCGTTCGGTCATTATCGTTGTTCCCGCGGGGTCCGTAATTCTTGAGGACCAGACTTTTTCGCCAGTGGGTTTGGTCTCGATCACTGTTGTTTGCGTAAACCTAGGGTCACCACTAGTTTTTCCAATATCGTAAATAAAAGATTTTCTCGACTCAGCAAATGCTGAGGTCGCAAACAGGAGAGATGCAAAAACGACAAGATGAATTTTCATTTTATTCCTTTGCGTGCGAGACGCTCAAAAGTCGGTCGCGTGAAATGAAAAATCACAACCCCCAGAAATGGGGCGATCAAAGTCCAAGCTAGAACAGCATGTAGGCCCGCCATTCCATATTCTTGCAAAAACAACTGCCAATTGTTGGAAAACTTCGCCGCCAACTGCAAGGGATTAATCGTCACGGGCGGTGCCCCCACAAGTTTTTCGCCGATGCGCAAAAACACAGGAATCATTAAAATCTGAAACGGATAAAGTAAGTAATTGAGGGCCTGAACAATGGGCTGATTAAGTTTGAAAGCGAAGCCAGCAATTAAACAGAGAAGCGTGGTTGTCCCAATGAGAGGAAAAATACCAAGAGTGCCAGCTATGGCACAAGTAACGGCCAGAGCCTTAGGGCTCCCGCCTTGAGTCAGCTGCTTCTTAAAAACGGCCACAAGCTTTTTTACCATCTCTTACAATCCCCCCCCCTCTTGGGATTAAGTATAATTCATGTCAGTCTATATGACATTAAATAATTGCTTTCGGTGAAAAGAAATAGGAAACTAGATTTGGGTAAAAAAAGAGCCGTCTCGTTCTGATGCGTTTACAAAAGACAAAGGGGATCGGATTTTGGCGAAAAAGCAGACTCCAAAGACTAAGGCTGGTCGTAAGTACGACAATACCTCGCGCGCAGTGAAGTCGGCGCAGACACAGATGTCTATTATTGAAGCCCTGGTGGCCCTGCTCGTGGAGCGCCGAGGCGGCGAAGTCCAGCTGCATGAGGTCGCCAAGCGCACCGGCATCACAGAGCGCACAATTTTTCGCTTTTTTAAAGACAAGCAGTCTCTGCATGAAGCAATGGACACCTACTTGTTTAGTTACCTGCAGACCGGTGTTGAACAAATGAAATCTATGGACTTCATTGGCTTCGCAAAAAACGCCTACAAGCTCTTTGATCAATACGAAGCGTTGACGATGGCCTATGTCCTGTCCCCGTTTGGCCACGAAGCGCGCGCGATTTTCCGGAAGAAACTCAATCAAGCAATGATCGCGCAAATTAAAAAGGAGCGGAAACTGGATTTGAATCGCACCCAGATGACTCGCGTTGCTCTGATCACTTCTCTCGTCAACGCGAAGATCTGGTACGACATTAAAATGGAATATGGGTTTACTGGCGAAGAAATGAGCGCCGCGATCGAGTGGGCGCTTAAAACTCTTTTAGATCATAGTGAGGACAAAGTATGATGCTCATCTATTTAAGCCGATTTGTATTAGTTGTCTTTGCGGCCTCGACGCAGATCCGGTGCTCTTCCGTAAAAAGAGGCGCGACATTTTCTGTTGAAAAAAACGTGGCATATAGAACCGTCGACGGCAACCAGCTCACGGGCGATATGTATCTTCCAAAAACGGGAGATGGTCTTCGACCTGCGGTAATTGTTATTCATGGCGGTGGCTGGGGAAAGCGTTCCGGAGATATGCAGAGCATTTGCGAGGATCTGGCCGAAGCCGGATTCGTGGCGTTTAACATTACCTACCGCTTGGCACCAAAGAATCGCTACCCTAAAGCCGTCGAAGACGTGAAAGAAGCTTTTAATTGGCTGAATGAGAATGCCGCCAAGTACCAAATCAATAAAGATAAAATTTCCGGCTGGGGTTACTCGGCGGGCGCCCATCTCCTTCTGCTCGCTACACTTAATTCGAACTTCAAGCTTAAGGCTTTGGTTTCTGGAGGAACGCCGGCAGATTTAACGGCCTGGCCCAAGTCTCCGCTCGTGCTTGATTTTCTTGGGCTTAAAGAGAAGGACAACCTCCCCTTGTGGCGAGAAGCCTCTCCCATCAATCATGTAACCACTAGCTCTCCCCCCGTTTTCCTCTATCATGGTGAGTGGGACACTTTGGTAGAGCCTGAACAAATGAGCAAAATGGAACGGGCCCTTAAGGATGAAGGCCGACCTGTCGAAACTTTTACAGTAGAGTACATGGGGCATTTCGCAGTCTATCTGTTCAGCGATGCGGCCGTGGAAAAGGGCATCGCGTTTATTAAGAAAAATCTCTTTTAAGCGTATCATTTTCCAAAAACGGCAGCGGTGTTGCCATTTTGGAACCAATCGATTTAAGTGCACTTGATGTTTTGGCTACCTCATATTTTTTTCGCGGCAGCTTTAGGCATGGTCTCTTTATCAGGGACAAAGCACGCCAAAATCAATTCCGAGTTAACTGCGCTGCGCACGCAGCTCGACCATTACCCCAACGGGGCGGCCCAGTATTTTAGACAAGCCCTTACAGAAATATTCGCAGCCCATGAGATGGAAGTCGGTAACCCGCCTTCGGTTACGGTTCGGAGATCTCTGCTTGTTGGCGCGGAAAGCAAAAAAACCGGAGATCGGTTTTTCTTCCTGATTGTTATGGGGCCGAATAAACAAACCGGCAAATTATCGAGCTCATTTTATTACCTCGCAACCCCGGAACAGATGGCCAGATTCCCGCGAGTTACGGCTCGGTCTATGCTTCCTACACGCCGAGCGAACGAACTGATGGAATGGGATGATTTGGACGACGTGAACCGATTTATCGAATTTCAGGGCGACGAGATTCTATTAAATATTGGCGTACCAATAATATTTGGCGGGGAATATCCCATCACCGTCGCCTCCGAAAAAACTTTAAGTGATACTGACCGGAAGAAAATCGAAGCGCTTAACCGCTGGACATATAGCTTTAGAAACGATAGTTCCCTTTTCAGCATGGACCAAATCACGCAGGAAGTGATGCTCCTAAAAGAAGAGTGGCAACAGGAGCTCCTGTCGATAGCCTCTGATTCTACCAGTGGCGAATGCGGACCGTTGCTACATTAACAACGAAAAATTATTAAATTTCGACTTGGATTCCCACTTCGATCACTTGGTTCACGGGGATATCGAAATAAGCGGTTGGCCGCTGGGCGTTTCTCGACATTAGCGCAAAGAGCTTTTCGCGCCAGATGGACATCCCCGGTTTATCCGATGGCAGAATGGTTTCCCGCCCGAGGACAAACGTCGTTTGTTCGGGCTGAAACTCTAAACCCTTTTCTTTACAAGCTTCTAATATTTCACGAATCTTTGGCATCTCCATGAAACCGTATAGTGCTGTTACTCTATAGAAGTCTCTCGTGATGGTTTCCACTCGCACCCGGTCTTGTTTTTTATAATAGGGAATTTCTCTCGTAGCGATCGTCAGAATCACAACTCGGCTGTGAATTACTCTGTTGTGCTTCAAATTATGCAGCAACGGAATCGGAACGCCGAACGGATCGCCCGACATGTAAATCGCAGTGCCACTCACCTTCACAGGTGGATGTTCGTTGATCATATGCAGAAACGCTTCAACGGGCATAGATTGAGTTTTTAAATGGGCCACCAACAAACGCCGGCCCTTTTGCCACGTGCTCGCCAGTGTGTAAATCGTAGCGCCGATGGCAATCGGTACCCAGCCACCATCAAAGAATTTGGTGAAGCATGCAATGAGCAATGAAAAGTCGACGATCAGAAAACCTACCAAAAATATGATCGATGTCCAAAGCTTCCAGCGCCATAAACGTCTAGCGACGACGAACGCGAGGATTGTGGTGATTGACATTGTGCCCATCACGGCAATGCCGTAGGCAGAGGCTAGGGCGCTAGAAGTCTTAAACGTCACCACAAGCCAAACTACGCCGGTTAAAAGCGCCCAATTTAAGAATGGCACATAAATCTGACCCATTTCCTTAACTGATGTGTGAACCACCTGGAGGCGTGGCATGTAGCCAAGCTGAATGGCCTGCTTTGAAAGTGAGAAAACGCCGGAGATCAATGCTTGCGACGCGATAACGGACGCCGCGGTAGCAAGGATTACCATCGGAAGCACGAGCGGTTTCGGGGCCAATAAATAAAATGGATTTTCAATCGCTTCAGGGTTAGCGAGCAAAAGAGCACCTTGGCCAAAGTAATTCAACATGAGCGCTGGAAACACGCACCAGAACCACGCCAAGCGAATGGGCCGGCGCCCAAAGTGTCCCATATCCGCGTAGAGTGCCTCACCGCCGGTAATAACGAGAACGACAGCAGCCAACACAAAAAATCCCATCGTCCCGTTATTTAAGAAAAAACCTACGGCAGCCATAGGATTCAGCGCCCAAAGAACCGAGGGGTTAGTGACGATGCCGCCAATTCCTAGAGCTGCAATGGATAAAAACCAGACCGTAATAACTGGACCGAAGAAGGCACCGATGCGGCCCGCACCTTGTTTTTGCACTAAGAAGAGAAAGACAATAATCGTGATCGTGATCGGAACAACAAAATGCTCGAAGCGTGTGGTTACTACGTTTATTCCTTCAATCGCACTGAGCACGGTGATTGCCGGAGTAATGACGCCTTCGCCAAACAGCAGTGAGGCGCCGATGAGCCCTAATGGAAATAACAAAATCGAATTCAGGCGGGAATTCCTTCCTGCCATGGTTGCAAGCGCTGTCAACGCGAGAATTCCACCCTCACCCCGATTATCCGCCTCAAGCACAAACAACATATATTTACAGCTGATGACAATGGTCATTGTCCAAAAAATCAACGACAGAAGACCTAGCACATTGTCCGGAGTTAACGACAATCCGTAATGAGGGCCAAAGCATTCCCGAAGGGCGTAAAGGGGCGACGTTCCGATATCGCCAAAGACAACGCCGAGCGCGCCGACAATGACCGGCATCAGTTGGCGGATACTTGCTTGATTATGGTCCTGACGACCGCTGTCACCCATGTTTTAAGTTACGCTCTTTTGCCATCGGTCGTCAAAGTCCGAACCTCACTGGGACCGTTAAAACCGTGGTGCCTTTCGCCCGGCCAAATCGGCACTCGTTCAGATTTCGCTGAATGATTTTGACTGCCAGCCTTTGGCTGGCTTGATCCCCTACTAAGGAATTGGTCAGCCACTGGCTACGCTCAACTTCACCGCTGCGACTGACCTTTAGTCGCACACTGACATAACCGTTAACAGCGACTGATGACATCTCTCGACTTAAAGTTCCCAGCCGCTCTGTCAAAACCGCATTAACGAGTTTCGGCGTAAGAGGACCAACAAAGAACGGCCGCGGCTGCACAAACCAACCATGGAGGACAAGCCGCCCTTTTAGAACATCATCAGCGCCTTCGACTCGTCGGACACCGTGAGGCAATCGCGGATCAAACACCAAGAGCCGATTAAACCGCGGCGCTACAGTTTTGAAAATGTCTTCGGTTTCAGTGGTCGCTCTCGAATTGCTAGCCCAAGTGTTTAAAAACTCAGGTCGCATGATTTGAGTTTCACCACCGCTAAATGTGCGCTTCGTCCATGGCGTCAGCGAGTAAACAAACGCCCACGGACCATGGGGATGGTCGGCGTGTAGCTGCTGACTGCAACCATCGACGTAGCAACTCATCCACGGGGGAGAAATATCATGACAGCCCAAAACTTCCCGACCCCAATTTACAAGCTGCGTATGCCAGCGCTCGTAAATATCTGCAGTAAAAAAATGATAGGCGGGCGTACGAAGTAATTTGTATTGGCCCGGAATATTCCAAAAGTCCCAAACAAAGCGGCCGGCCGATGCCGCTCGTTGATCTCCAAATCGGTTTTCAAATTGCGAGCGCAAAGCGCGACCGCTTTTTGAAAACTCATCGACGGTTAAATAATGCCGAATCATCGCCACTCTTTGATCACAAGTTCGAGCAAACGCCAATGATTTTGGCTTACTTCAGGGGAAAGGCCATAGGATTCAAAGCGCCTCTCCGACAAAATATCTGTCACCACCCGAAGACATGTGATCGGAAGGCCCCTTACGGCCGCCACCGCCAGAGCGGTTGCCGCGTCCGCATCAACACCAAGCACGCCCCGTCGCGCAAAAGCGCTGACCGATTCAGGCGTCGCCCTCAGCAGTGAGCTGCTGCTCCAGAGAGCACCCCGATGCTGGCGAAGACCCGCTTTACTTAAAATATTTTTCCATTTTCCCGCTGCAGCGGAATCGCCAATGACTAAGTCGCCTGGTGGCAAATAGTGCATGGACACACCATCATCGCGATAAGCCGCATCTGCAATTAAAATATCGCCCGGTAGAATTTGATCCTTGATCCCCGCAGCACTGCCAACATGAAGGATTTCTTGAGCGCCAAGTTCAGCTGCAATCTCAACCAGCATCGCGCAACCGGACGCCGTTGCAGGAGTTAAGCTCACGACTGTCATGGCGTAGCGGGGATCATTTAGAAAATAGAAACCTAATATATTTCTTAGTTCGGATTTAGTTTGAACAGACAATTTTTGAAGAACATCTAATGAATCGATGATTATCGTTTGACGATGAACTTGTGGCCTAGCTGCACCCATGCGTTCGATTAGGTGGTGAGCCGAAAAGACCGATTTCCCTTCCCATCTTGTTGGCACCAAATGACTCGCCATTATTTAAAGGACCCCAGATGGTTTTTAAGTTCATCTTCCAGCTGTTTAAGAACGACCGCGAGCTTAGAAAGCTTAACGCTAGCGCCCTCGAGATTCCCCCCTCGGCCGCCCTCTTCGATTTCTTCGGCCTGATCCGCCATTCGTGCTGCGAAAAAATTTCGAACCATGCCCCGCAAACGGTGCGCGAGAATTTCTACCTGCTGCATGTCCGATTGCTCTATGGCGATATTCAGATCAATTAAGATCTTGCGATAGTCCGTTGCATACAGTTGAATTAGCTCAACGAAGAGTGCTCGGTCCCCGTCGATCAAATTGTCGAAAGCTTCTTTGTCGAATAATGCCATCCAACGTCAATGGTACATCACATCGGATCAGGTTCAAGGACGGCAGTCTTCCAAAGATCGCTTTCAGCCGCTTCGGCGACCGCTTGCGCCCAGCTGTCAGAATCGTTTACTGCTGGTATCAGTTCCAGATCCATCCCTAAGTCTTTGGCCAGTGCTTTGGTCCTAATCCCGATCTCTTCCAATGTTTCAAGGCAGTCAGACACAAACGACGGACAACTAACGACGAGGCGGTGATGGCCTTTCCCTCTAAGATTTGCAATGACATCATTAAGGCCGGGACCAATCCAGCGCTTCCCCAAACCAGACTGAAAGGCAATCGACCATCCCTCCCGTGGAAGGTTTAACTGCCTTGCAATCGCACGCGCCGTGGCATGACATTGCGCCCGGTAACAATGGCGATTGGCATCGACCATGACTTCGCAGCAACCTTCTTTTCGTAGACAATGCATTCCGGTGGGATCGGTTTCCTTCACGTGATTCTCAGGCAGGCCGTGAAAACTAAAGATCACGTGATCACTCGCTTGAGGCTGCCAATGACGCCGCATCTGGGCCACCCAAGCGGAAATAAATCCTGGTTCCTCATAAAACGATTCAATAATTTTCCATTTTGAGCCAAGGGCCGCGATTTGCTTTTTTAAGGTCGCTTTCACCGTTCCCGACGAGGATTTTGCCTCCTGAGGGTAAAGCGGAAGAACCAATACCTCACTGAACTCCTGGACATTGAGTTGGGTCATTTTTTTACTTAGTCCGAACGGACCATATCGCATGGCCCATTCCACCGTCCAACCGTCGCCCAAACGCCCTTGAACTGCCCGCGCGAGATCTTGGGTATTAACAACCAGAGGCGAACCTTGCTCAGTCCAGATTTGTTTATAAGCGTGGGAAGATTTGTACTTTCGAAACGGCACGATGATTCCACGAACCAGCAGGAACCGCTGCAAGTAAGGCAGATCAATCACGAATGGATCCATTAAAAATTCTTTTAAGTACCGGCCCACCGCGGGTGGCGTCGGATTTTCGGGCGATCCCAAATTCACAAGCAGGAGCATTTTACGCTTCATATTTCTCCGCCAATTCTTTTGCGAGCTCCTCAGCCTGGACCAATATCTGACTCAAACCAATGCTTCCTAAGTAATTGCCCATCAAAAAAACATTTTCTGGCAACTCAATCTCGGTCAAAAGCGTCTCTAGTTCAATCGTGTAATGCGGCAAAGCATATGGCCATCGCGTAACGACCGCGCCATCTATTTTACCCTGACCACCAAGCCTCACGTGGTCCGCCTTAGCAAGCGACACTATCTCATCATCGCTCAATTTATCGATATCACGGTTCCGGCTGCCGCCCAAAATCCAGCGCTCCGCACTTTGCCGGAGACGATGAGGATAAAGAAAGTGATCGAACAAAACCCCTAAACTATGGAAGCCGGCGTCACTTGGAAAAAGACAACCAAAACCTGAGACAGGTCGATCATTGGTTGGCAAATAAAGTTCGACGACCGCTAATGGGAGCATTTCAATACTGTTGAGCTTATCAGCCGTCCGCGGCGCCAAATTTTGCAGGACCCGAGCCGCGCTCTTTGGCGACATGGCCAAGACAACGGGACCTCGTTCACGGTTTTCCTCCACCCGAATCTGCGAGCTCAAAAAAAGTTTTCCGTCTCTTGACTCGATTTTTTTTACCAGCGCTTCGATAAGCTGCTCCATTCCCTCTCGCGGAAAAACCGATCCTCGGACTTTTGGCTTGAGTAGCCGATTGCGGCGTAAAACACGACTTAAAAGTAGAGTCGCGCTCAGGCGCTTTGGATCACCCGCGTAGATTCCTTGGATGGCGGGCGAAAGCAAATGCTGAGTTGCAGCTCGGCCAAGAACGCGATGTCCCCACTGCTCTAAAGTCTCTAGTGGGCGCGGCATCGTTTGAAATGTAAGTTTGTTCATTATCCACCGCAGGAAAAGTCCCGCGGACTCAAGCACCGTCAATGGCCAACGTTGCGGAGTACTTCTAAAAATATATTTTTTCCTCGCCTCGGCAGTAGGGCTGCAAATTTCCAAGCCTAAATCAGAGAAAAGATCTTCAACCAGCGCGGTATTGAACATTGCGTTCGCCCCAGTTTCATATGACCCCAGTTGATGGCCTGGAGTTGCGATGAGGCCTCCTGCCCGGGGGGAAATATCATGGACTTCCACAGCAATTCCACGGCGAGTAAGAGCCCACGCCGTAACCAGGCCTGAAAATCCGGCCCCAAGAATTCGAACCGGTCGCCTCTTCGAGCTGATTTAAACCGCCTGCGAGAATATTTTCGTTGAAGGTTTGGCGTTTCGCATCCGTTGATCTAAAACGACGCATGCATTTCTTAAAAATGGCTTGCCCATTTCAGTCATCTGCATTTTTGAGCCATTCATTTCAACCAAACCATCGGCGATCATTTCGGAAAGAAATTCCTGTGCGTCAGGAATCATGGCCTTATCAGGCAGCTCAACTTGCGCCTCCGTCATGAACTTCAAAATTAATTCGCGATGTAATTGATCCTGCCGGCTTAGCAGATGACCCCGCAACGTCGGAGTTTCGCCGGCATTCACTCGTCGGTCGTAAACGGGCAATACTTTCTCGTTTTGATGAAAGCAAGTTGGGCTTTCAGAGATTGCACTAACTCCGACCCCCAACAAAACATCCGTTCGCTGGTCGGTATAACCCATGAAATTGCGGTGCAGAGTATGTTCACGAAGTGCCTTCGCCAAAGCCTCATCGCTAAGTGCAAAATGATCCATTCCTATTTCTACGTAACCAGCGGAAGTCAGAATCTCATAGGCCGTTTCATAAAGAGCTCGCTTCTCAGCGCCGATGGGCAGATCTGAATCCTTGAATAATCGCTGCTGTGGCTTAATCCAAGGCACATTCGCAAAGCTATAAAGCGCAATGCGGTCGGGCCGCAGTTGAACCGTTTGCTGAGTGGTGTGCGTAAAGGATTCCAACGTTTGCTTTGGCAAGCCGTAAATAAGATCATAGTTAACTGACGAGTATCCGATGGCGCGCGCTTGCTCGCTTAGATTTTTAGTATCTTCCAAGGGTTGAATCCGATTCACGAGACGTTGAACTTCAGAATTAAAATCCTGCACACCCATGCTCACCCGATCAAATCCAAGTTCTCTTAAAACCTGCAATTGCGTAACCGAGGTTCTTCTAGGATCCACTTCGATGGAGCCTTCGAACGCTGAGCCTTTAGTGACCATCGCTAAAATGGGAGCCACCAATTCCTTGAGATGCTGTGGATTCAAAAATGTCGGTGTTCCCCCACCTAAATGAAGGTGCTTTAAGGGCTGCTTAAATAACTCCGGCACTTTCACTTGGTAAGTAGCGAGTTCTTTTAATACTGTCGCGACATATGGCGACTCACGACTATGATCCTTGGTGATCACCGTGTTACAGCCGCAAAATGTGCAGAGTGTTTCGCAAAATGGAATGTGAATATACATCGACCAAGACATTCCGGGCTTTACCGCCTGCTTGATTGACTCGATCCACTGCGGAGAGGTCGGATTGTCTGTCCAATAAGGAACAGTTGGATAGCTCGTGTAGCGCGGCACCGGAACATCGTATTTTGCTAATAGTTCAGATTTTAATTTCATCGCCATACCTCACGAATGGTTTGGACGAATTCTTTTACGGCGTCTTGTGGAGTGCCCGGCAGTACGCCATGTCCAAGACCACACACCCAGCCTCGCATCTGCTCTGGCGATAAGTCCCGAAGCGGCTTTAAGTACATATCCAAAAACTTTTTACGATCCGATTTTTCGGCGAAAAGCAAAGCCTGATCGAAATTTCCTTGAACGAAACCGAACTCACGATTTTTTAAAACCTCTGCAAGCGGCCAACGATGGTCGTAGCCGAAGCCTGCCCACCTTGAATCATTCGATACACCGCTTAAATGCGCTTGCTGCACACCTTTGGCGTAATAGCCAAGCTGACCGGGAAACAACCCACAAAGCTGGGTAAGATCCGGTTCGACCCAGTGACGATACTGAGCTGGCATTAACTCGCCAGCGGCTGTATCGAAAATCATAACCAGCTCCGCGCCGCCTTCGAGCTGGAGCTCAATATTCGCAATTAAAAGTGGCAAAAGCTGGGCGGAGAAACGGCGATACAACTCCAAACTCGACTTCGCCTTTTCGAGCGAACCTCGGTGCTCCCCCTCACGAGCATACGTGAACAAGGTCCACGGGCCGCCTACGAAACCAATCAAGCTTTTGTTTTTTGGCAATCGCTCTCTCGTGGCCTGCAAAACAGCTTTTTGGAACTCTAAATGAGGAATCGCTTCTGCGAGAGGCGTGAGGTGGTCCACATTCTTTTCATCTAAATGCTTCCCGAGTTTAGGTCCCGGATCATAGGTCAGGCCAAGGCCTAAGGCTTCAAGCGGAAAAAGCAAGTCACTGAACATGATTGAAACATCGAAATCAAAATCGCGGATCGGGCCGTACGCGACTTCCGCCGCAAGCTCAGGCTGTTTGCAAAGCTCCATGAAGGAGTACTTCTTCTTTAATTCTTGATAGTGAGAATGATATCTTCCCGCTTGGCGCATAAACCAAATTGGTGGAGTTTTATTTACTTCCCCCTTAAGGGCGCGTTGAAAGAGTTCATTCATTTGCCGTCTCCTTCCCATTGGTACCCAACACCCCGCACCGATTGCAGACGTGCTCCCACATCGTTGCCTAACGCCTGCCTTAAACGGACAATGGCGTTATCAATGGTGCGAGTCGATGGAAATCGATCTTCACCCCAGAGGGAATTTAAAATTTCATCCCGACTCACCACCTGGGGCGAGCGTTCGATCAACAATTTTAAGAGCCTGAAGTCCCGGGTGGCTAACCGCTCCCGATAACCATCCTTGCGAAAGATGGTCATCGAACTGATATCAACGGAGGCTTCACCAAAACTCATTTGAGGTGGGAGAGCGTGACTGCTTAAGGCGTGTTCGACGCGCAGGATGAATTCGCGCAAATGAAATGGCTTAGGAATATATTCAACGGCACCTAAATCATAGCCTTGCAGACGATCTTCAGCGGTCGCTTGAGCTGTTACAAAAATAAACGGGACACCCGAATGACTGCGCAACTGGCGGGCGAATTCAAAACCAGAACCGTCCGGCAGCCCGACATCCAAAATTACTAAATCAAATTTTGAACCTGAGAAGGTCTTGTTTGCTTTATCTAGGTTGTCCACCCACACGGCTTCGTATCCCGCCTTTGCCAGGCGCTCCTTCATTGTTGCACCAAGCGACCGGTCATCTTCGACCAACAGTAAACGGCGGCTCATTAAAGCCTCCCGTCGAGTTCAAAAGCTCCAGCAAATTTCGCAGATTGAGGCGTTAACTCGAGCCGGCTATTCATTCTCTTAAGTAGATTATGGCAAATGTAGAGGCCAACACCGCTCCCGCTTCCAGGGGCATGACGGTAAAAAAGTTGTGCTAACCGGCTCGCGTCTCCGCTGAAGCCCTTCCCATTATTAGAGAACTCCACTTTTATTCGGCCATCTCCAGCTGACTTCGCGTTTAAAAGAAACTGCGTGGCGTCACCGTGAATAACAGAGTTATGGGCTAAATTCGCCAGAACACTTGCCATCGCTCTTTCATCTGCACGAATCATACAGTCGCGCTCAACAAGAATTTGCAACTGAGGCCATTGGTGCTTAAGACTCTGCACGAGAGTCGAGAGACGCAAATCCTCCGTATACAGTTTCAAATCTTCGTGACTGGCGAGGAACAATGAATTTTGCAACTGTAAATTCAAGCGCACGGTATCTGCCACTAATCGATCCAACACCGGCAAGTCTGAATTTCCCAGATCTTCTTTTAGACTTTCAGCCTGAAGACGAAGGCTAGCGATCGACGTCTTAACGTCGTGGGAGAATGAAGCAAAGAATCCCTTAAGCTCCCTGGCATAGCGTGCTTCCTTAGCGACAAACCAGATGAGTGTTGCGCCGCCAGAGAGAAGAAGAACCATCCAGGCAGACCCCTCCCAGATCATCATTCGCCGATGCCGTATCAAATTGTCGACTGGTCCAGTGATCAACGTCGACATTGTATCGAGTTGCTTAAGCCCGAAATACATCCACCAAAGAGCAAACGTCAGAGTAAAGAGAAGCCATGCGATCGCGAGCACATACTTAAGGCGCACGCGACTGGCATTCTCAACCATAAATTTCCTTTAACGCTGAGACGATTTTATCTGAAGCTTCATTTAGAAGCGCCGGAGTGTGAGCATTCGAGATAAAGCCGACCTCGTAGCCGCTCGGCGCTAAATAAACGCCCCGGTTTAGGCACTGATGGAAAAGTTCGCGAAAACTCTCACCCTGTTTTACGGGCAAATCCGCAAGACTTCGCACGGGCTTATTAGTCCGAAGATGGAACCAGAAGATAGATCCAACCGTATGAATTGCAATTGGCCAATCATTCGCATCACAAGCTTTGCGAACATTGGCTGCGAAGTCCGCGGTTCGTTTCTCCAAATCGACAAATAAATTTAGGCGTTCCGCTTTTTCTAGTGTCGCAAGTCCCGCTCTCATGCCAATCGGATTCGCCGATAAAGTTCCCGCCTGGTAAACCGGTCCGGAGGGTGCGACTAAATCCATAAGATCCGCGCGACCGCCGTAGGCTCCGACCGGAAAACCTCCGCCAATGACCTTCCCATAGGTAACTAAATCTGGTTTAATTCCAGTTTTGGCCGCCATGCCGCCCAAACCCACTCGGAAACCAGAAATGACTTCATCGAAAATAACTAAGGCGCCTGCCTTGCGGGCGAGTTCACATGCTTTCTTTAAAAATTCCGGGCGTTGTTCAAGCAGTCCGTAGTTGGCCGGCAGCGGCTCCAAGATTAAGGCTGCGATGGAGGAGCCGTGGGTAGCAAAAATTTCTTCCAATGCTTTTTCGTCATCCAGGGGACTCACAAGAGTTTGACTGGCGACGAGAGGATCGATTCCCGCACTGTCAGCCGCTGCGACTCCGGCCAAACCGCTTCCAGCCTTTACCAAAAGGGCATCCGCATGGCCATGATAACAACCTTCGAATTTAACGATCTTTGGCCGAGCCGTCGCAGCTCTTGCTACTCGCAGTGCACTCATCACAGCTTCAGTTCCAGAACTGACGAAGCGAACACGCTCCATCCAAGGAAGCCGTGACACTAACCATTCCGCTAGAAGCAATGAGTATGGTTCGCAAGCTCCGAAACTCCAAGCCAAGTCGACCGTTTCGTGGACCACTTTGGCGACATCGGGATCGCGATGGCCAAGCAGATGCGGTCCAAAGCTCTGGCAAAAATCAATGACCTTCTCGCCATCAACAGTTTCCAAATAAGCACCCTGAGCGCTTTTAAAAAATAAGGGTGACCCACCGACGCTTTTAAAAGCGCGAACCGGACTATGCACGCCACCGGGCGCCACCTTAATTGAACGCGCAAACAACTCCGCTGATTTATCCATTTTCATTTTCATCTCCTGGCGACAATACGCTCTGACGCCACTCACTCCAAGTCAAAAAGACTTCCGGCTCTTTGCCCATGCTGTCGCGAATCAATGCCGTTGTTTTTCCCATGCCGCAAGCGTGGTTTCCGGTTGCGATCTCTCTTGGGAAAAGTTCTTTAGCGCGTAAAAAGGAAGAGCCACTTGCCCAGAAAAAATGGGTTTTACCGGTGAGATCAGGCGTTGTTTCAAGAGGCGTCAAAGTGTAAGTCGCTAAACCCTCTCTACCTTGCTCGGCACGGTCATGAGTGAGCCGCACCCAGTTTAGCTTAAGGCCCGCGAGGGCGTCTAAGCGCGGATCCTCCCCGTCACCAAGCTGATCGGCGCATCCATGAGTCCAAATGCCTTCTCTGGCAAGGGCCTGCCAGCTCGCCACTCCTGCCGTCCAAACGACTTGCCCTTGGCGGGCGGATACGCCTTTGGGCCAAGCTAATGCCCGTGCAGCAAAAATCGCCTGCGCTCCTTCAAGCTTCTGTTTCCATTTAGCTTCGGGCAATGCTTCCCGCGCAAACCACTTCGCCTCCGCCATAACGTCAGGAAAAATCATTGAAACATTCGCTGCCCGACTGACTTTACGCCGCGTTATCCAACCATATTTATTTAATACTTCCCCGCTGTCCGTGAGACCCCGAAGACTCAGGAGACGCGAACTGCCGCGGGAGAGAATGTTCACACCAATTTTTTGATGGCAGCCACCGCCGTAGCGACTAAGAGTTTTTCTTTCTTCGCGAACGTCCGTTTCCGCCGTTTGCTCATTGATCCCCTGTAAAAGTTCACGCAAGTCCTGCCGTTCAGCTTTTATCTCGATCGCGAGTGCGCCCTGAGCGGCGGCTGCTGGGTTCTCCGAAATCGGCAGTACCATCCAATCGCACTGATCGATCGTGGCGCGCACCTGTTCGCGCGCTTCGCGAAAATCTTCGCCCGCGGCATTCAGCAGCCGATCAATCGCGGCCTTGGCGACAATAAGTCCGTCGCCCTCACCGGAAATAAGCTTTGCCAGCCGGGTCGGCACATTGCCACGGACGGGGGTAAACTCAGTCTTGACGCTCCAGGGAAGAATTGTCGGCAAAAAATCCGTTAAGTTGTAAGCCCGGCGTGGTGACGACGCGAGAATTCTTAAACGTGAAGGTTTCTTTGCCACCACTTTTTTCGGCACGAGAAGCAGGTCACGGACATCCGCGCGCTCCATAGTAGCGACAACAGCAGTTCCAGGAGTTTCTTCAATAGGCAGATCTTTCCATGAATGCACGACCATGTCACAGCTGCCACTCAATAGATCAGCAACGAAATCCGACGTGAAAGCCCCTTTGGCAAAATCCATGAGTGAGCGGTCAGGATTTAAATCACCCACCGATGCTTTAAAATTAAACTCGATTTCAATTTCCGGCCGAACTTTGCGCAGCGCTGAGGCCACAAGATGAGCTTGCAACCGCGCCAGATCACTCCGGCGCGACGCAATCTTTAGGCGCATAAATCATCCCAGCCTTGCGGCCGGACTTTAGCTGCATGGTAGGCGGCGGTCGCAAGCCCCTTGATCTCTTCCCTGATTTGAAGAATCAATGCCGACTGGCTTTCGCGTAAGGTTGAAAGACGACCCATCACTTGATTGAGGTCAACGACAGTGCCATTGATTTGCAAGGGGTCATGGTGCGATTCACCGCGCAGATCAATGACCTTCGTGACGTGATGGGAATGCGATCCTAACCACTCTTTAAAATCTTCCGCTTTGATTGGCGCGGCAAGAATAACAACTCCACTTACATGAGTACTTTCGGACAGCGAGGCCACTTCAACATCGATTTTCACTCTCTCCGGGCGGCGAACGTGAACTTTCATTGGCACTTTTGTTTTCTTAAGCCACGGCATAATTTCCTGCGCCAAATGACCATAGCCAATTAGATGAATCGCCGTGGCCCCTTTAATTTCTTTGCGCACAAGGCTGCCGTAGGACTGACTGCCTAAATCCCGCATATGATCGTGGCGGATTTTTTTGGCATCGTTCGCGATTTGCCTAAGCCATGCGATAATGGTGCGCGGTAGCTCGAGAGCCTCCTGCTGATCGATAAACAATTTAAATTGACCAAAAACTTCCGTCTCCCCGACAACAGGGGAATTTAAGCCGCAGGCGATTGCCAAAAGAAAGGCGTACGCCTCTTCACCTACGAAACGTTGATCGCCCTCTAATAGAGGCGGTGATTCAAGTTCGGTGGAACCAATTGCTATCTGACGCAAACACGTGCCAAGGATCATCCAATCAGGATGGTCCCCAACCCAATTCCAAGCGAGCGGCGAGCTTCGATGCAAAACAAGCACTTGATCCATATTATGATCGTAGGGAGAATGGCTTTAGGGTTTGTCACAGTATTGTCAGCCCTGGCATGAACGTTGAAATTTAACCATAGAGCCAAATCGTAACTTAGAACGACGGACTTGGGATGCATCCGAAAAGACTAGTGAATTTAACCAGTTGCGTGATCACTCTGAGCCTTATTACTGCCCTCGGATGTGGCCCAGGTGTAGATGACGTTGACAGACCCGCGACACTTAGCGGCAAGTTGACTGAGATCAGATTCGACCATTCTAGCTCCGCCCTAGCGTTTATGGTGATCAATTCCGTCGCCTATTTGAACCAAGTTACCCATACGCTTTTTAATCTTGGTGAGGACCTTCTCACCTGTCAGACAATCAGGTCTTCGGGCCAATCAAATTTTGAGGTTGTCTCCGACTGTGCGCCGCCTACAACCCGGTTTCGGGGATTTTCCGGAACCGAAGCCTTCGAATTTATTTCCCCATCTCGAGAGAGTTTGAACCTAGACAAAGTATACCTTTCGTTTCTTAGCGGAAAAATGAGCACTCGGGCGCCATTGAATATTCATGTCGTCAGCGAAAACGCCCTGACCGTGACCCACGCCCTCACCCTGACTCGATCCGGATCCAATTACCAATTTGAACTGCGCTCCATTTGGAAAACCCGCAATACCGATCCCAAAAATGGCTTAGCTGCCGAATGGGATACGTTGATCAAGGGCCGCCTTATTCCCGAGGGCCGTTATGATTTTGGCGCTCGCGTATCAGACTTGACTGGCTCCGTCGATGCGAAGTTAAGTTACATGAAGGTTGCAGAAGGCCTGATTAATGAGACCTCGCACATCGATCTCACACTGACCTTGCCGCCTGACATCGGTCCCCTCCGAGATGGTCGCCTTTCAAAAGAGGGTTACCCGACCGGAACTTTAAGAGGCAAATACACAACTAGCCTCTTTCCCACCGCGGAACTCCCGGTCACGCTTTATGTCAACCCAGCCCTGATTAACAATCCCGATCTAAATTCCCAGCTCCTGCTTGCGCCATCTTCAGCCAACAGCTTTCCATGGACCGACAATTCAGAGCGAGCCGTAAACTACCAACGCCGCGCAAGAGGTCTATAATCGCCAAACCGGTTTTGACTTTTTAAGAGCGAACTGCTCAAATTTGGAATGCTATTTCGAATCGCCACTTTTAGTTTAGCCCTGTTCCTCTTCGCCGGTTGTGCACAACAAGACGGCGATGACGCCATCAAAACCCCGAGCAACGGCGGTGGTGGTGGCGGCGGAAGTAAGCCCTCAAACGTCTTACATCGCCACGTGCTCCTAACCCTTTCCGGTTGGGCCGACTTGCGCACACTTATCGAAATTTTAAATTCTCCTGACTCGCGCCTTGGTTGTGTCTCCAAGTCGACTACTAAAATCACATGGAATTGTCCGTTTGCCGCAAATGGGAAGAGTGGCCGCCGTGGCGATGCTGAGATTTCCCGCCAAGGTGGCGTCATAACCGTGTCGACATCAGCGCTGGGGCTTTTCAACCAGGTCCGTCGCGGTGCACACACCTTGCTGGGCCAACAAGATTACGAGCTGACTTTGGTTCCCATAGGTAGCGGTTATCGTTTCCGGTATCAGGCGAGCAGCGAAGTCCCAACCGGAAATTCCCGTGCGAGCGCGCACTATCGCTTCGATTGGGACTTGTCTGGCACGGTCGCCATTCAAGGCACGGAGTGGACGATCACAAACGGCGATGGAACATTGAATGTTCTTAAATTCGCCCGCTCAGGCTCCGGCGGAAAGAACCTGCAGTTTAAAATGAGCTCAACGGAAAGCCTTGCTTGGCAATCTTGCGGTGCGGTCAACGGTAAATTTTGGTTTTCTGGAGATAAACAAGATTTGACGACCGTGAACTCAGATCTCGTCAAAGGTATTCGTAGCGAAGAGGGCGGCAAAGCCTACCCATGGAGCGAGTGCACGACGGGGCCGTCTGGAATTTACGGCCTCACTATGGCTGCACCCTTTTGGGAGCAGCCGGACCCTTAAAATTTTAATTTGCTAATTTGGGTGCGAGTTTAGACGCATCCGTATGATTCGTCGTCAGCAGGGCGTCACAGCCGTCCGCCATGTTGGTCAAAAAGGGAATGCCTGACGACTGTAACGGCCGCAAACCGTTGTTCACGATCACTTCCGTCGGCAAATAGCCGCCGTAGAACTGCCGCATCCAAGCCCGCGGTCCAATGCCCTCTACCGGTATAGTCATCCAGTTCCCTATCAGGTTGCCTAACGGGTTTTCATAAACTGTTTTGTAGACAGCATTGTATCCTAGACGCAGTTTACCGATCTTCCGATTGCGGAATTCTTGCACTCTCGGATCAGAATGAAACTTCGTTGGAATTCCACCGACGACATAGTTAGCCGACATCTCGAACGCGTTTTCAAGTTTATAGCCTAATCCACCGGTAGGTAAGAGAGCACCCTTGTACACTGAAATAAAAGAATCCAAATCGAAACGCCCCAAGGCAGCTAAGTTGGATACCATTGCCGTCACGAAGTAAGCCGGCATGTTGATGAAGCTCAACTGCATTTCCATTTTTTGGTTGTCCCACCACTTATTGTCTTCAGCGCCGAGGTTCTTTTTGTAGTACTGAACAAAACCTTTTTTGTATTCTTCGGCCGTGGGTACGTTATCAAACCCACCAAGATTATCAACCCGCGCGTCCATTTGAATTTTCATCCAAACATCTGCAAGGAGAGAAATCATGATTCCCACGAAATACCCGTTCCAGAAAACATACCGGGAAAGATAAAATGCGGAGTCCGGACCGAACTTATCGTCATAGAGAGGCTTGGAAACTCCAGACTCAATGCCCGCCAAAAAGAGGAACGTGAAAAGCAGTTCTACCGGTTTATCAACGACGAGCCCCACCATGTACTGGCGGGTGGCGCGAGCCATTGCTTCTTCATTATCCATCTGGGTTTCAGCGAGCTTATAGCGCTTAAGCGAACCATTGGAATTCGCATCCATTCCAACGCCCACTTTTCGCCAATGCTTCAGCTTCATGCGCTCCCAATATGGACTTAAGCCCTTTCCATTAGCGACTTCATTGGCTTTGTTGGCAATCGCGTTTTCTACGATCACTTGTTTGACCAGCGCATCTGCCTCTGAATCTGTTAAATTAAACGATCCTTCGTAAGCAGACGCTGCGGTTTTGATCACCTGATCCGACATTGGCCGGGCAGGATCAAAGCCCATTTTTCCCATGATATGAGTTCTTAAAGACTCCTCGAACGTCTGCGCGAAGTAAGATTCAAAATACACTCGTAACTTTTTATTTAATTTGGAAAATTTTTTGTCAAACGGATGAACCTTCCCACCCTGGGAAAGTAGCTCGATCAGCTCCGGGTCCTTCGCCGCTATTTGAATAAGGTGCATAAATGCGTGGCGCATAGCGGCCTGGTGAATGGCCTGCTCCGCCGGAATAATGTCCTTTTCGAATTTCTCAATTCGGTCAAGGCTTGTGACCATTTGATCGTAGTCTTCCATGAGCGCTAGCTTTTTCAAGGGATGTGCGTCCACCATAATCCGCTTGCCACCATCGAAGTACGTTGAAACTCCATTGTTCCAAACCATTCGGTTGAAGACATTCGGATAGGTCATCATCGTGAACCACGCCCGCGGCTTCACCCAGAAATTGCGCAAGAGGAACCAGGGATTCCATATTTTTCCAAACAACCGTGTTGTATGAGTCCACGACGAGTAGCCGAACATCAAGTGCCGGATTGCTTTGTTCAGAGTCTGAATATCACCATTGTCGGCGTTAAAGACTTTGCCCTCGACTGGGATGCCCATAGCATACAATGGGGCTGAAACGAGGTAGTTCATGCGACGCGCGGCAACTTCATCTTTGCGCGCGAGATCTTCCATCAGATCTTCAAGCATCTTATTCTCTTCTTCAGTCCACTCTGTGTTTTGTAGAATTCCTAATATGGAAGTCTTGTCCAATTTAATTTCCGCGACCGTGCCATCCGCCATGGTTTCGTCATTACCGGCAAGCTGCCAGTCGCCATCAATGGGCTTAAGCACTCGCCCAAGCTTGGAATCATCGGGCAAATCCATTTCGAAGAAGATCGAGTCGCTGGTTTTAGGGCCGGGGACGGCTAATGCCGTCAGCTGACGCCCGTCAACTAAAGCTATGGTAACGTTGAACGGCACGCCGTTGCGTTCAGCATCCGAGAGCGCTTTGAAGTCGTTCACTTGGCTGCTGCGGAAGAGACCTTTGAAATCAGCTCCACCGGGAAGCGATATATTTATGTTCTGACCACGACGCTTCTTATCCGCCCTCGCGAGAGCAGCGTAATATTTCTTGCGATCCTGATTCACGTAACTAACTAAACTCTGTTTAAAAGAAGCAAAGAACCCAAGCCCCTCTTTCCGATGTCGTTTCCACTCGCCGCCCTTGAGCGCCTTGCCGTAAAGGTATCCGTTCACCACGACGTGAGACAGACCGGCCGTCGCGAGCAGAGTTCCATACATAGCGCCAACACCTATGGCGAGCTTATGAAAGCGATCCTTTGAAACGTAGGTCTCGTAAAGCAGCCCCATGTCGAGCCACGCCCACGATGCTTTCCACGTTTCTTTTGTAATGACGGCCCAGTTGTCCATCCAACCTAAGAACCCCGTCGTCAACGTCCTGCCGACGTCGATAGCATGGTACGCAGCTTGTGCTGCCTCACCGGGATATAGTGTGCACAGCGCTGCACCGGTCAAAACCTCAAGGGCCATACGGCTTTTTCGATTCGCGACTAATTCAGTAAGTCCCTCTTTTGACATGCGGCAGGCTTGAAGAGCGCCGTCCTTCCAAGTGTCTTTCGAAGTCACGCCGGCTGCGACCATTCCTAGTGCCTGTTGGATTTTCGGCGCCCCAAGAGGTTGCGGTTTAACCATTCGTGCGAAGAAGGCGCTGATTCGATTAGTGAGTTTTCGAGTAGTCGCGATGCCTTTGCTATACCCCTGCATCGCCTCCTGGAACGAGCGATCAGCCACGAGTTGCTGACCAAATTTTTCTGCTTTAACAAGATGACCTTTGACGTCTTTCGAAATGGCTTCATTCATTGCCTGGGCCCGTTCAACTCGATCTTTAGTCAACATCTCTAGGTTTTGCTCGGACCCATTGGTCATGCCGACTTGCGCATCAAACTTCTTTACCGCTTCCACAGCCAATCGGCCATGCGCCCGCTCGAGTTCCCGAGGCTTGCCAGTCGCGACACCAGTTTCGGCGCGCAGCTTTAACTGCTGGTTAAGATCCCCGCGAAATTTCTTATACATATCCATAGAGACGCCAGCACGTTCCATCTGCCCGCTAAGTTCTTGGGCCGTCGTATCTAATGCCGTGTCGAATTCCTCAATAAGAGAGTTTACGACTTTTGCTGTGGAATCGTAGAACTGGGGATCCGTCAGCGAAACAGTTGTATTGAAGGCCATCTGCTGCATCCAACTAAAGAACTCAAAGACTTCGCTATTAATATTTTGCTCACCAACGCGCAAACCCTGATGCGTAACTTCAAATTTCAATTTCTCTACGTCGCGAGCCGCATCCACTCCAACTTTGACTGGCAGTCGGAACATCGGGAGCACCGTGCGACCAACGGCTCTTTCAAAGAAATCCAAATCAACGAACGTTAGGTTTACGATACCCTGCTCGACGTTTGTTTTACCCGGTTCGATAAAAACCAAATACTGCCCAAAGGTTGCAACGGCAGTGAGATTGTTTTGCCACTCATTAAGAACCTGGCCTTGATAAGAAAGTCGCATGGTGTGCTTACCAACACCTTGTTTGTCAGACACATGGTAAGAAATTTCGCCAGCGCGTGCGCCATTCTCAGGATAGATATAACTTATATCGGCACCCTTCGGGTTCAACCGGCGAACGACGTCTTTTTTCTCATCCAGAACCTCAACGACCAATTTCTTCCAGTCAATCGCCGCGAAGTAGGGTTCGTGTCGAACCTTGGGCTCAGGACCCTTTCCATCATGAGGCTCACTAGCTGATGCGGAAAGTTCGCCGTAAAAGGTCCATTCGACAGCATTCTTCAAACCTTTGACCAAAACCTGCTTTGCTTTGACGACCGGCTGCAAGCGACGACCGATTTTCGCGAGGCGGGTCTCAACTCTTTTCGTTTGCACGGTTTGGCCTAGCAAGCCAAATACATCTAGTGGATGGTTGGCGTAATATTTAGCCGAAGGATTCGCCGAGTCGCCGAAGAACGCGTTATTGCGCAAACTCTCAATCCAAAGTTCAAAATGATCGGCACGCTGAATATCCGACAAGGAATTCGCGAACATCTTGTCTTGATTCGCCTGAAGTGCGGCTTCCCAGCGCTTGACGATTTCTGCAGGCTCTTGCCCGGTCGGCTGATCCCAAACCGATTCCGGCTTCAAACTTGAAATGAAATGCTCCACTTGAGTTCGGTATGGAACGGCGGGTGCGCCGTAAAGACTTACAGACTGTAGTGTAAATGCTGATGCAACAGTGAAAACGACAATTCGATGAAGAGTCTTTGCGGTTAAAAATCTCACACTCACCCCTGTTCGGCCAAGCCCAGATTATGAGCAGTCAACGCCCGATTCGCAATGGGTAATAATTACAAAGCGCTAATGTATTCATATGCTTGATGCTTTGCGGCGTAAATGGCTATCGGACTAGTAGAGTTCGACCTTTTCAGGAGCCGGGCGCTCCCTCCAAAGGCTTTTCCAAGAGCCCCAGGCCTCTTCCAGATGGCCTCGAATTGTGCCCCAGTCCTGCGACCGTATCGCAAGCATTTCGACGAGCTTACGCTTCTCGAGATGAACAAAACCCGGGACGAGTTCATTTGTGTAGTTAATGAGAAGGTTGTTCACCAGCTGCTGCTTTACGTAAACCGACCCGTCCAATTTATTGACCTCTTGGCCAAGCCTCTGATGCTCGGACCTCGCCGCATTCAGCTCTTTGACAGTTTCAGACGCCAATGGTCCTAGGCGGCCCAACACCGCAGCTTGCACCGTAATCTCACGAACTTTTTGCGCAGCGGCCTGATAGGCGATCGAGCTTTTTTGATAAGCATCGAATACCTTTTGCACTTCCTCTGGGAATTGACTGAGCAAATTGACGTTAAAGAGCTTTTTCTCTTTCGCTTCGATCATGAACTTTTCTACTGCGATACGGACCTTCTCATCGTTCTCTAAAAGCGAGGTCAACGCCTCATCGGCCGCTTTAACCGCTCGATCGATCTCAACGTTACCGGTTTTTTCGCTGAAATCTTTTAGGTCATTCTCAAGTTTCGCCCTCTTTGCGACAACGCTATCCAGTTGCACGCGAAGGCCAGTTTTTTCCTTCTGTAACTCGATGATCTCTTTTTGTAAGGTCTCACGTCGGCTAACATTGGCCTTGGTCTCCTCAGACTTCGGCCCCGCTGGCACCCACGTCTTTTTCTGAATCTGCGTGATCTTTTCGCTTTCGGCTGTAATCTGATCCGCTGGAATTCCCAAAGCTTCCAACGCTAAAACCACGACGGCAATTTGCTTAGGCGCACTCTCGGCGATGACCTTCAAATTATACGGGACCTCTCTCCCTGGCTTAATTTGATTTATAGCGTGCGTGGTCTTTCGAAGCGAGTCAGTAAGTTTAGAGTATTCGCGAAGCTTATCAATTTTATCGTTAAAAGCTTTAAACGCCACGGTGGTCGTTTCAACGAGCACATCTAAACTGTTAACATATTCACGAAACGCTAAATTTGCGCTGTAAGCCTGAAGCAAGTTACCAAGCATCGCCGTATTTCCGTCGCGAATGTTAGATTCCAGCTTTTTTCCCAGTAATTTTTCAGCGAATTCACGCACTAGTGTGTAGGTTTCCGGCAAATCTTTATGAATAAACTGTAGCAGGTAAGCTCGCTCGGCATCGCGAATGGCAAAACCTAATGGATCTGGCTTGCCGCCCATTTTTTTCTGCGCATCGCCTAAGGCTTTGCGAAACACATCCGTCGTCTTCATTGCCTGTTTGGCAAATTCCCGAAAATCCTTATCCCAGTAGTAAGCGGCGGTGAATAACGCTTCAAAACCGCGGTTGTCCTCGTTCATCCAGTAATGTTGGGAGACATGCGGTCGCACGAATCGCTCAAAGAATTGCTGTCGCGCGCCTTCTATATCCTCACTGGAAATCACAACACCTTTTGCGGCTAAGTAGTCGTAAACTGTTTTAATTGCTTCACTGTGATCTTTTACCGTTCGGTAATGATCGAAAATCAGGTGGCCAACTTGTACAACGTCTCCTTTGAAGTTTACGCGGGGTCCAAAAATCTTGAGCGTCACATTCTTCAAATTTAACAGATGCGAATCGATAATCGCTTCGTTGCCAACATAGAGGTAATCCGAATCACCCCAAACGGCGAGAGTGGGGAGGTACTCTGCCCCTTTGTGCGGGGGCTCGGTCCAATCATGGAACATGTTCATAAACGTGGGGAAAAGTCCCGACAATGCAGAAATCTTATCGTCTTGCGCCAGCTGGTTACCAAGAGCGCGGTCACCGGGTGCGATTCGATGTTGTAAGTGCGCCTGCTTCTGCTCCGCAGTTTTCCAAAGCTCGGCCTGGTTTTTCTCCGCAAAGCTTCGACCGGGCAAAAGATCAACGACACCAGACAACGCCACAAAACCGACGTAGCGCGAAGGACGACGTCGATCTGATCGGCGCATCATGAGGTCAGCGAAAATTCCGCCCATGCTATGGCCCAAGCCAATCACAGGAACGCGCGGATCAACAAACTTGTTTAAAATCGCTTCGCGGTAATCGAGATAGTCTTCATCATCGCGATAGAAAATCCTCGGGCCTTCGCCATGAAGGGGGGCATCACTACCGATCACGCCCAAATTATATTTGATCATGTGATTCATGAGGCCGATGGTTGTGTGATTGCCGGTCGTTTTCGTACCTCCACCGTGAGTCCAATCAAGAGCCATTTCCATTTCGGGCCCGATAAGCCATTTCTCTTGCCGATTGACGTTCGCGATTAAGGCCTTCACTGGGACACTAATGTTGAATCCAACTTCTTGATTATGCCACGTGATAAAACAGCGCAGCATTACGAATTCGCCTGAACCCGCATCTTTCACAATGCCATCGCCAGCTGAGCCGAGCAGTTTATGATCGATGAAAAAACAATCCTTCGGTAGCATGCCTTGGAACAAGGCCGGCCCTGAGAGGCCTTTCCACTTTTTCGCGAGCTCAACTTCCTCTTTTGGATTCACGAAATCGGGAGTTAATTTTTGATGGCGTTCATTCCGGCGGGTTTGATTTACGTAATATTCTAAAGTGCCGGCGCGAGGTTTAAAAATAAGGGCTTGTTCGCAAGCTTCCTCGGCTGCTGGTGCCGAAATGGCGACGAAAGCTAAAAGATACAAAAACATACGCATGAAGCAGCTCTTTCCCAATATATGTCAAATCGAGGGAAGTCTTTACCCGTTGGCCAAATGCCTGTCCAGCTTCGAAGTTCAGACACTCGTGAAACGTTTTCATAAACGCTATCTCTATCGATGCCTTCTTCGAGGACGAAATGACCAACTTCAATTCCTGTGCCGTTTTGGCACTGGCCAGAGATTAGGCAAAAAATTATTTGTATAAGGAGTGAAGGGCTTTGAGATCGTAGTCGGTTAAGGTGTCGCGATCTTGGTAGTTCATCACGCTTGGAACGTTCTTGTCGAACGGATGAGCTAAGCCTAAGAAATGGCCAACTTCATGTAGCGCCACTGTTTCGACGCCTTTAGCGAAGTCGATTAAAGAGGTGAAGTTGTATTTCAGAAATTCCGAACTAAACAAAAATATATCACTGCTGACAAGTGCTAGACCGTCCGGACTCGGAAGTCCTAGGGAAGCGCCACCGTGCACGATTTTTATATTGTCAGTCATTTTGTAACCGTCGATCCAGTAAATGCAGTTGCGGTTTAGGTCTGAGTACGGCGGGAAATTCGATTCGATCTCGGTGACTCGGATACTTAGTTTATCTTTCAAGGCGACTTGCCACTGCGCAATGGCTCTATGAACAGCATCTTTTAAAATCTTTTGCCTGAATCCGCACAAAGAGAGTTCGACCTGTTTTTCGCGCCACCTTGCCCCATTAGGAAACTCAAACGCGAACGTAGGCTTTTGCGGCGGACTTGAGACCACTGGCAACTGACGACTGATCAGTAGCGTGACGAGGTTTCCGCTTGCGATATCTCGCCAAAGGAAGGACGCGGTTTGGGTATTACTTTTGCTGTAATGGAGAAGTTCAGCGGCCCGGCCCATTGCCTCTTTCAAAACAAGGTTGCGTTCGGAAATTTGAAATTTCAACTGCATCCCAGCGACACGGTCGATGAATACAACCTCATTCACTCCCACTTCAATTTTTAAGGGCGATGTCGATGCCGCGCCTAATTCCTGATTGGAGGGCATCACTGCCGTTCGGTAAATCCACCAGCCTTCGAGGCTTTGGAGTTCCCCTAGCCGAATACTAGAAACGTTCTGCGCTATACTGACGAACGCGGCCTTAGGATCGCCGACTTCACGAGGCAATGCCGTCGTCCCGAAGAGCGCGATGTAAGATATTAAGAAAGGAAAAAGGGCCTTAGGGTTCATCCTAGGCCCTTTGCTATCAAGGTTTATGCCGCTTTCATCTGCGGCAATGGCGGGCTGGCACCCAATTCCACCTTAAACGGCCGGAATTGGGCACTATTGCGCCCTGTTTAAGCAGCCTTAGCTGCCGTCGCGTTCAGGAGGCCAATGCTCTGAAGCTTGCGCTTACAGACCGGCCAGAGAGTTTCCTTTAAAGGATACTCCGGTGGGTTGAGTCGGATCTTAGGAATCGACTCAGAGTTGAAAGCCTCGATAAATTCAGGCGCCCCGCAACCACGGACGATTTTCATCATCATCCGAAAATGAGCATCGGTAAGTTCTCCCCCTACCAGCATTTTGCGTAAAGGGCCCTCTGGTGTGTCCTTCATGAAGTCATAAACACTCTGGACGTCCGTTTCAGAATACATACGTAATCCTCCGTTAGCTTCTCTATAGACTATCGGCTGGCGGACGTGCCCGCTTAAGCCAGTCTTAAGCTGTTCCGTCTCAATTTGAGATTTTTACAATCCGCCTTGGGACGCGTTGCTTGTGCAACTCGACGAAGGCCACAATCCTTTCGAACTTTTACGGAGGAAAATAAAAAATGAGAGCAAATTTGAGATCTTTAAGCCTGGCCACGCTGGCTCTGTCAGCCACTGCAGCATTAGCCGCAACCGCGCTGTCACTTACCGATGTGAATGAAAGAGTGGCAAAACTTTTAGCGCCCTTCAACAATCCTACGACCCAAGGAAGCGTGAAATTCACGGCTCTTGAAACCAACGAATCCAATGTTTTGAAATTCGGAGTAGAGAGTCACTTAAGCAAAACCGGCAAGGTCAATGCCGTCAAACTTCAACTCCCCAATGTGAACTATGCCTTTAATGGACCAAACGGCCTCCCATTGTTTGACGCCACCGTGCGACTGGAAATGGATTTTCTCAAAAGCTTTCCGCAGAATTTCCTTAACAGCATCGCGGAAAGTGCTGAAGACATGATCAAGGATATCGCTGCCGACTTCCTTAAAGAATATGGCGATGCCGCAGAGGTTGCACAATCAGTTTATATCGAGCGGACTGATACCGGCAGCGTGACTGCGATGGACATTACAATCTTAGTGAACATCGACCTCGCGCAGCTTCCACCCTCCATGCCCTTAAGTGAGGCTTTCCTCTCAAAGCTCGTCGTGAAGGTGAAATTTGACCTTCAAGGCGGCAACCTTGGGCTTACGGCGGAACTAAATCCAAAGTACAAAGGTTTTAACGAGGATTCTGTAGGGCTCAAAGAGGTTGTTGATGGACTGCTCAGCAATGACAAAAAGACCTATGACGATCTCGAAAAACTGGTTCAATTTGTCGATGGTTTCGCGGGCGAACTTGTCGATCGTAAGCCGGAAGATAATTAATCCTCTGCTGTGGAGAGGGCTTCGAGTGCTTCGTCCCTCTCCTTCATTCTTGCCTTCGCTTTGTCCAGGGTATCAAACATTTTCTTAATATTGGTTGGCGATTGAACGGCGAAGGGATTGGCACTTACGCTCCTCATTAGATCATCCGGATTGCCCTTGGCATTCATTACCTTCGCTGGCTCTACAGCCCCATGCAAAAGAGCGCTATAATCTTCCGTGCGACCATTATCCACAAAATATATTTTCTCACCTTTGATCAGATAAACATCGTCATCGGCTTTTGGATACCAGCGGTCATCTATTAATACATACACTTTGCCATTCATGATCATGGTTCTTGACGGTGGCTTGGGCGGCTCGTCGATCGCGCCCCCTTTTTTCGATTTGCGCTTTTGTTTAGCAGAAAAACTTCCTCCGTCGTCAGGGTCTTCTTTGGCCTCGGCGACGCTAGGCAGATGGGCAGACGCCGTGTCTTGCACGAGATCCCTCGAGCGAAGTTCAGCGATAATCATCAGTGACGCGGTCGCCGTCATTGACCAAAAGAAGTGCTTTGGGCGGAAACGCATACCTGTTTTTCGGAGGTTATGAAGACCAACTTAACTGTCTCAAATTGCGATACTGCTTGCCCATTTCACAAGAGTTCGCTACCTCCATTGGGCATGAAAACTCTGTGTTACATTCTTATTGGCGGCTTATTAGCTGGTGCGGTCGCTACCTTTCTTTCCCCGAAGCTTCTGACTTGGTACGCAACCCCCCCTGTCCCAATTGGAGTCAGCTGCGACGGCGCCCTTTCTTGGGCCATGGAAAAACTGATTTTGTTTCAAATCATGGGTCTTTTAGGCGGCGGCGTGCTTGGTGCCATCATTAGCTTCCGAACGCGTCCTAAACCAGTGAAGGTTTCCTCGACAACGGCGTAGAAAGTTCAGACGCTCATTCATGAGCTGCCATTTTTTGGCAGCTCATGGTGTTTTTTTCAGGAACGCCTTTTGCTAAATGATTCAAATAGATAATTGAAAAAGGGTGTTTGGGTATGACGGGTCAACTCCGACGGTGCACTTGGGCGATTTTGCTACTCGGGTCCACCATGGCAAATGCGAATGTCGATGTGGGTTCTGTTCAGATTCAACTGAATTCATTTACTCATGTCGACACGTTCCAGTGGAACAGTGCTCCCGATCGCGCGACCTATGAGCACAAATCACAGGTTCTAAATTTTGACTTAAAAGTGGCGGGCACCGGAGCAATGGCTTCCGGCGTTTTGGAACAGCCTACTCGTTTGGAGCGCGATCCGAATAGGATCACAGTGGACCTTGTTCAGTTCGTGCAAGTCCTAAAGAAAGAGGCCCGCATTGAGCTGCAATGGAATGTGTTGGTTTCAAACCCAAAATCCGACATTCCGATTCCGATGATCATCGTCAACCGGCTGAAGCTTCATCCCAAAGCGAAATGGACGGATTTTGAAAAGGGTGGCGTCATCGAAGCGGTTATCGACGACGAAACCAGAAATCAAGTTTCGGGCAATTTAATCTCCGATCTAGCGGAATACATTTATAATGAGCGATTGCGTTCGATGGTCGAAATGACGCCGGTTCAAGGATACGTCTCGTTGGAGGCGCAGGCTGAACCGATCATTTATGTTAACCAGATCGGGCCACGCGTTGTGAAGTTTAGCAAAACTCAGATTACGGTCACTACGACTGCGGCAAATGTTGAGATGGAACCGAGAATTTTCGGCATCCCGGTAAAATAAAAGATCGGTTAAATTCCATGCGCCGCGATTGCGGAGCGTGCCTGGTTAGAGAGCGCCTTTTGATTCAACTTCGAGCGTAAATAACTAATCACATCTTCCGCGGCATATTTCTGCGTGCCCGGCCGGAACATTCGGGCCAGTTGCGAGACATCATCCCCGGCTGTCATAATGGCTGCTTCTTGGTAACCGTTTTCTTGGTACTGAGGCATGCCGATCACTGAGAAGAGGCCATTGCAAAGACATTTGCGTCCTTTGGTCTCATCGACATTGCCGCCCTTTTTTAAATAAGCGTCGACTGGCTCCGCGGGACATCGCAGCCCAACTCCGCCAGTCTCTGTTCGATAGGCCGTGCGGAGATAGCCAAGATCGCATTTTCGAGGGCGCTCAAGGTAAACGCTTTCATCCGAAAGACTTCCATCACGCAAAACAACTTTAAACGGAAATCCGGACGGAGACGCTAGAGGATCTGTGAAAACTTTTGGCGCTTTTTGATTCACGATATCGGCGCGAACGGCATCTTTGATCTTCGGGTCGAGCCCGGACTCATCGCAAAACGCGAACGCAGTTCCCACTTGAATTCCAGTGGCACCGTACTTAAGGGCCTCAACCAGCTTATCCGGGGTTCCAGCGGAACCCGCGAGCCAAAAAGGCAGCCCAAGTTCCGTGAATTTCCCCAGATCGACGACGTCTCGATCGGAATAGACCGGCTCTCCGGCTTCACTTAAACGTAAGGGACCCCGAGGAGGCGCGTTATGCCCACCTGCTGTCCAGTGCTCAATGATGAAACCGTTAACCTTGCCTGTCGCTTTTTTCGCCAAACTTAAAGCGAGGGTCGATGAAGCGACGATCGCAAGAAAGTCAGGACGCTTAAGAGGCGTTGAACCAAGTTCGGGAAATATCGCCTTCGGATTAAATACGATCTGAAAATCGTCCTTAAGCGTGGCTCCGTCGACTTGCAAACGGTGTGAAGCCTCGTCGTGCTGAGACAAGCGATCTAGGCAACCGGGCATTTCACGCGGAATGCCCGCCCCCATCAAAACATAATCGACACCCGCAAGCATGGCGCCATAAACACTTGGCAAATTGGGGAGCTGTACCTTCTCAAGAAGGTTAAGTCCGATCACACCTTGATGACCCTCTTTGCCTAAGTAAACTTCAACGAAGTTCGCAATTACGGTCAGGCGCAAAAGTGCGGGTGAAGATTTGAGTGCGAATACGGGACTGCGCTTGTAAGGCACATTCGCCGCCTTACCTCCCTCAACAAAAAACGTTTTTAAGATTTCGTCCGCCGCCGCTTTGACTGGAAACTGCGCCAGCGCGCGCCTGCAATGTCCCCCTTCGTCGCCATCCTGAAGACGGCGAATCAAAAGCGAGTTCATACATGTGCCTGAAACTACGCCTAATTCTCCGAGACGTGAAACCGCGTTGGCGAGAACCCAGTTGGATACGCCAATGCCCATTCCGCCTTGGATGATCATAGGGTGACTTTTTTGCATCAGTGACAAGATAGCCCTTACATTTGACGATCGCCATAATAAATGCGCGTCCGGCTAGATATACCATAATATTATGACAATAGGCGTTACCGCCGGAGCGCCTCGTCAGATGCGAGGATCCCGTCTTTAGCGGTCCAGATTTCTTTGAGCCAATTGTGGAGTTCACCCCGGTTTTGAAATTCTGGAATAGGCAACTGCCTTACGCGTACAACGACTCGGCGGATTTCGCCGGAAAGTAGATGCCAGAAATGCGGCTCATCGTCAGGGTAGCTGATAGTGATATCCAGAAAAGATTCAAACTGTTCGCCCATCGCTTCTAGAACAAATGCTACTCCTCCGACTTTCGGATTCAGCAAATGCTTATATGGCGCCTTCTGCGCTTCCCGCTTTTTCACCGTGAAGCGAGTTCCTTCGAGAAAATTCAAAATTGCAATCGGTCGCCCGATAAAACGCTCACACGTGCGGCGAATCGTTACCAAGTCCTCGGCACGTCGGTCCGGATGTTTTAGTAGGAATTCGCGAGAGTGCCGTTTCATAAATGGGAAATCCAGTGCCCACCAAGCGCCGCCCAAGACCGGAATGTAAATCAACTGGTGCTTAAGGAAAAACCGCAAGAAGGGAATCCGACGATTAAACACCCGTTGCAAAACAACTATGTCCACCCAAGATTTATGATTGGAGCTAACAAAATAGGAGCGGTCGCGCCGAAGCCCCTCCAGTCCTTCGACTTCCCATTTTATCGAATGAACGAGGGCGAGTCCCGCGCTGTTAACTGAGATCCAGTTCTGGCCGAGCTTGACCATTAGGTCCGTAACTTGACCACGGTTTTTTTTGGTCGGCGAAAGCAGTTTAAACGGAATCAATAGATAAATGAGAAGGCCCCAAAAAACGGTGTTCAAAACGAAGAGCAAAAACGAAAAAACGCCAAGGAGGAGGTGGCCCACTGGTGCAAACATGAGACTCACTTTACGACGACGTTAACCTAAAGGGTAGATAGAAATTACCACCGCTGGTCTAGTGTTGATCCGCGAAATTGGCAATCATCGCGAAAACCGCGTCGATATTGAGCGGCTTGGGCAGGATCCCCTCTGGATGTAGCATTTTTTCATCCAAATCGTCGTGATCGAAGCCCGTCATGACGACCACCGGTATATCCCTCAGTCGCGCTATTGTTGACTGCTCTAATCGGAATCGGTAACCATCCATCACCGGCATTTCAGCATCGAGAAGGATTAAGTCGGGAAGGACGGACAGTTCGCGCAACATACAAAGTGCACTCATGCCATTTTCGGCACAATAAACTTGATGACCCCGACTCGTCAGCAGTGTATTCAACAAAATCTGATTATCTGCTGAATCGTCCACGATGAGTATGAGTTTGCCTGATCTTTCATTCACAATGACAGGCAAGTATCACTCCCGGACAGTTCTGCATAGACGTAAGATGTGACAACCCAGCAAAGGGGACAAGAGAAGTGCTCCATGACTTTCTTCAAAAATATCGCAGCGACATCCTCGCGTTGGTAGAGGAAAAGTCGGTTAGGCTAGCTGGCTCACTAAGTTCCTCTGAAGAGCTTCGTAAGGGTTTACCTCTATTTTATGAACATCTAATCACATTTTTACAGCGTCCCGATCACTCTGAAGATAAGGACATAATAGTCGCCGCTGCTGGCCACGGCAAAGAACTGTTGAGGTTACACTATTCACTCTCCCATGTGGTCCACTCCTACGGGGCCATGTGCCAGGCGATCACAGAGTTGGCGCAGAGAAAAGCCTTAGACATTAGCTCGGGTGAATTCAAAGACTTGAATCTGTGTCTCGATATTGCCATTGCCTCAGCTGTATCTGAATTTCAGTTTCGCAGCGTGAAAGCTACTGAGGAAAAAGAAGTCCAACATCTTGGTTTTCTAGTCCATGAATTGCGCAATGCTCTTTCCAGTGCCACCATTGCCCACGACATGATTAAACAAGGCTTAGTTGGCATCGGCGGCAGTACCGCGAGGGTTCTTGAAGAGAATCTCTCAAGGATGCGAAATATTATTGATCGCTCGCTATCTGAAGTGCGCATGCGGGCGGACCCCGAGGTTTACATTGAGCAATTCAATCTTAAAAACCTTGTGGAACAGATTTTGATTACCGCTCAAAGCGACGCTCGTAAGAAAAGACAAGTGCTCAAAAACGACGTCTCGGCATTAATCGAACTATCTACAGATCGCCAGCTCTTGCTGTCCATAATCGCGAATCTCATCCAGAATGGGCTTAAGTTCTCTAAAGATGGGGGCACGATATCAATCAAGGGGCGGAGCTCCGGCACTGACATTGTCATTGAAATTCAAGACGAGTGCGGCGGGATCGAGCAATCGATGCTGAAGGGTCTTTTTAAACCGTTTGCTTCCGGTGGCTTTGATCAATCAGGATTAGGCTTAGGGCTTACGATTGTGCAGCGAGCGGTTAGCTTACTCCGAGGTACGATCTCCGTGCAAAATAACCCTAAAGTGGGCTGCGTATTTCAAGTCAAAATTCCTAGCATGTTCACTCCACTGCCAAAAAACAAAAGCGTCAGCGGCGAGAGTTCGGTGCAACCCAACGGTCGCAATAAACCAAGCTCCTAGAGATCGAGGCTGAGTCTCTAAGTGATCCGCCTAACTTTCATATAAGCTGAGCAAACTATTGCACCCCCTTACACCCTATTGATCTGCGGGACGGCGCCGTCATTGCACAAATAGGCCGCAAGAGGTGTCTGCAATGCTTAGATTATTTGTCTCAATTTTGGTCGTCGGTGCAGTGATCGGTGCCTTTCAAAATTGCGCAAATGAGGCGCAGTTTAGTGAAGCTCCAAGCGTGGGTGAGGAGTTTTTTAATCAGCACGTAGGCAATGCTAGCTCCCTTTGTACAGGAATGGGCACCCAACTTGGCAATAGAACAGACGTGTTTAATTTTAGAGCCTCGGAAGTTCCTGGGGTAGCTCATTGGACTCACAGAAGTGAAATCCGAGACGCGAACGGCAATCTCACCTCATCTGTATCTGACGGACTTGTCGCCAGCATAAGAGACGCGCTACAAATCGAGCCCGACGCTGCATCACTCACGCTGGCTCAATGCCGGGAAATCTGCCAAAGAGTTTTTAATCAGGCTGGTTCGGATTGGACCGGTATCAACTGTTGGCTTCACCAGGACCAAAATTATGGAACAGCGGCGCGCTACACCAATTCATTGAACATTTTTTGGCTTGAAACCGGCAGCATCCCCTACGGTTCAGCCGCTTGTGACCAAGCCTACGAGACGCGCAATGCACCTCAGTCCATCGCTCATGTTCAATGCACGTCATTGGCCGATTTTCGGACGATGGTCGCAAACAAACGATTGGTGTTCTCGACATTTACTTTACAGTAGCCGAGCAAGTCTTTAGCGAGCGGTGCTTACATTGAACGTCGCCGCCGGTCTGCATGCCAAATCGCGAGCGCGCTGAAACCTCGACGAGCAAAAAAATGGACACGAAATTCCTTGGTTTTAATTCTGCGTCGAAACAAAAAAATAGTTGACGATACTTTTTATCACTTTTCCCAAAAAACATTTCTACTGAACCGACCTGCTCCAAGCCGTCAACTAAAGCGCATAGTTCATCCTCATACCGCCACTTGCGCTACATATACCGAGGGGCCGGCCTCCCGCCTCAGCACGCTCCACACTTAGATTTAAAGCGAATAAATTGGTCTGAAAAACCCATGTTATTTATTGCGCAATTCGAAACAGACGGAGATCTCAAATGAATTTGAAAACAGAAACCGGTACAACATTGATCGAAAAAACTGAGCAGTTGGTTTGTCAAGAGCGCGAGCTTTTAACAGCCGTTCTGCATCACTTACGTGAGATTGAGCGGCGCCGCCTGTTTAGTGCTTTGGGCTATAAATCTCTATTTGATTTTGCAGTTCGACGGTTGGGTTATCCGGAAGACCAAGCCTATCGCCGAATCTCTGCCACGAAGCTCCTCGCAGAACTTCCTGAAATCGAGGAGAAAATCAATCAAGGAGAGATTTCGTTGACTCATATTGGGCTGGCCCAGACTCTTTTTCGCCAGGAAAAGAAAATCCTCCAAAAAGAGATGTCGCATGATCAAAAGCTTTGCGTACTAGAGCAGATCGCAAATAAACCCGTACGAGAGGCCGAGCGCATCACCCTGTCGTTGAGCTCAGCACCTGAGCTTGCAAAACGTGATCGTGTAAACGCGATTTCTGAGAATCGAGTTGAGATGAAATTTACTGCCTCACTTGAGGTTCTGCAAAAGGTAGAGCGCCTCAAAGGATGGCTCGCGCATAAGCATCCCGATCTTTCTTTGGGGGAACTATTCGAAATGCTATGCGACCTTGGTTTTAGCGAATGGAATCCGGCAAAAACCGCGGCGCCGAGAAAACGGCGCGTCAGCACTCTTGAGTCTCAAGCGCAAATTCGACGAGACGTTTTTGAAAGAGCACATAGTCAATGCGAAAACTGTGGGTCGTCTTACGCACTCGAAGTTGATCATATCCAACCTCAAGCGCTCGGAGGCTCCTCGGCAGCAGAAAATCTTCGGCTGCTTTGTCGGTCATGCAATCAAAGGGCTGCAATCAATGCCTTTGGGCTTCCCAAGATGGACATTCATTTAAACGCAAATAGTTCACCCGTGGATCGGTGTATCAATAGTCTATAAACACCGAAGAAGTCGGCCCGTGACACCGAATGAAAGCACCAGCGTACTTACTTCAGAACTATCATTCACGCTTACGATCAATGTAAGAGAATTTCCATCGACAGTACCGTGAAATTGAGCGGGAATTTGCCGGAAGCCTCCGATTGGCTCTGCGCCGCCTTGCCTTTGAAAGATGCCTTCTACTTTAAATTCTCCAATTTCATTAACATTGATAGCGCCTGATATCTGGGCGATAGCGCAACCCATTTCCAGCAGGGCGCCTTGATCTGATACAGTGAAATTTGCTTCATTAGCACCCCAAGTACCTTCGGACAATTTAGACGAGTCACTACTTAGAGACCCGGAGGCATTGAGCGGCTCAGCTCCGTCTTGCCGGCAACCTATAGACAAAACCGCCAATACCACCATCAAATTAACTTTTAAAAATTTTAAAATAAAATTCATTTTGGTCCCCGGAAGTTATACTTATTAGCAAATAAATATCGCAATGCGTATGCCAAGAATCAGTAGTTTAACAAGGCTATAACCGATTTTGAACGCCGATTGACTGTCTAACTTTTTTGAATGCCAAGGACCATTACAGTTTTGTGAATTGGACTGGGCAGGTGAAGCTTGACTGTGTCATTTTGATACGCAGACTTATTCGGTTTAAAGATGGTAGCGGGGAAGGGAATTGCTGCGGCCCATCCATGGGCCTAGCGCTACGACGCTGCTGATACTGCGGCGCACGAGCCTTCTCACTTATTTTTAGTTCCCTAAATCCCCTCTTAATGCCAGCCTGTTAAACTGAACTGACAAGTCGAGGGGCTATGGTAACGGTTTTGCCGACCGAAAAGGTCGTTTGTGACAATTATGTTTCGGGGAACTGGGTTCGGGGAGAATCCGGCACGCAAGAGGTTCGCTCGCCTTATAATGGCGAGGTGATCGGTGAGATCTCCGTTCCGTCGAAGGCCCAGATTGATCAGGCCATTCAAGGAGCCGCCAAGGCACAAGTCGATTGGGGCCGGTCGCCAATGAAGGAAAGGGCCCGCGTTCTGTATAACTTCCGAAACATTCTCATGAGAGACATAGATGAGATCTCGCATTTGAAGAGTTCGGAGTGCGGCAAGACCTTCGCGGAAGCGAAAGCAGGTTTGATGAAGGGCATCGAAGTGCTAGAGTTCGCCCTCTCGCTGCAAAACCTTGATCTCGGTGGCAAACTGGAAGTTTCGCGCGGTGTAACTTGCGAGTATCGCCGTGAACCCCTGGGAGTAGTCGCCAATATTACGCCCTTTAATTTTCCCGCCATGGTCGCGATGTGGACGATTCCGATCGCTTTGGCGCTGGGGAATTCTTATGTTTGGAAACCTTCTGATAAAACGCCACTCACTGCCCTCTATCTTGCTGAAGCGCTGGAGGAAGCGGGACTTCCTAAAGGCGTATTTACGATTCTGCATGGCGGTGCGCCCACGGTTGATGCGATTATTGATCACCCGTTGGTGAAAGCGATTGGCTTTGTCGGTTCCACTAAAGTGGCGAAAATTGTTTACCAGCGAGGAACTCAAGCTGGAAAACGCGTTTTAGCGCTAGGGGGAGCAAAAAATCATATCATCCTGCTACCCGATGCGAACCTGGAAATGAGTGGCACGGGTATTTCCGATTCGTTCACGGGATGTGCCGGACAGCGCTGTATGGCGGCCTCGGTTTTACTCGCGGTGGGTGACACGGAAAAGCACTTGCAAAAAATTATTAGTCGCGCCGGATCTCTTGAACTCGGTAAGGACATGGGTGCGATCATATCGAAGGAGCAAAAGGAATTTTTGGTCGGTGCTATTGGCCGCGCGGAAAAAGCAGGTGCCCGAATTCTCCTTGATGGCCGGAAAGTTAAAGCGCCTTTGGGCTTTGAAGGCGGAAACTGGTTGGGGCCGACGATCCTCGATCAAGTTCAGCCTGGATCGGAAGCGGCTTCTATTGAACTCTTTGGCCCGATCTTAAGCGTAATACGCTGCAAAGATTTATCCCACGCGATGAAAATTGAAAATTCGGTGGATTACGGCAACGCTTGCAGCGTGTTCACTTCCAGTGGCCCGTTAGCCGATCGCGTGGTTCGGGAAGCCTCAACAGGAATGGTTGGGGTCAATGTCGGCGTACCGGTTCCACGCGAGCCGTTCTCCTTTGGCGGCATCAGCTCGTCAAAATACGGGCATGGCGACATCACCGGCCATCACAGCCTTGATTTTTGGTCGAACATTAAAAAAGTGACCACAAAGTGGGAAATGCAGAGCGATTCAAACTGGATGTCTTAAGGAAGAGCTGATGAAAAGATCCAATCACGTAATTATAGCTTCGCATTCAAACTTGAAATTCAAGGAAACTCTACCGATTCATTGGGGAGCTAACGATCCGCTCTCGCGTGGACCCATTGTCGCCTCCAACACGGATCCAAAAGCGCGTAATGCTATCGGAGCCCATAGCGGAAGCTACACAGTCTACCGGGCGCTCTCGGTGGCGAGCGGAAAATTTCCCTCCCTTCATCGTCCAGATCTAAACAACACTCATAGTCCGGTTAAAATCGGGCCGTTTCCTCAGTGGCATGATCCACTAAAGATTGTGGCCCTTGATCCCTGGGGACTAGATCCGCACACCCAATTCAAATCTCTCTTTGAACAAGGTTATGACATCCGACCGACGATCGCGGTCACCCAAGCCCATTTGCAAATCGGCGAAATCAACAATGCCCTTGCCGCAGGACGCCTAAAAGTCGACGGTAAAATTATCAAGGACAACGGCGATGTTCGCGTCACAAAGGTGGCCATCGACCCTGTTTGGTATTTGCCGGGTATTGCTCAAAGACTTGGCGTTGAAGAAGGCGATTTACGTCGCACTTTGTTTCAAGAAACCGGGGGTATGTACCCTGAATTCATCACTCGACCCGATCTGAAGGTTTGGCTGCCACCCATCGGCAGTTCAACGGCCTACATCTTCGGTGATGCCACCAAACTATCAGACACAAACATTGAGCTGACCTGCCGGGTGCACGATGAATGCAACGGCTCAGATGTTTTCGGTTCCGACATCTGCACTTGCCGGCCCTACTTAATGTACGGCATTGAAGACGCCGCTCGAACCGCCCAACGTGGCGGCGTTGGCATCATTATTTACTATCGTAAAGAAGGCCGTGCGCTTGGCGAAGTGACCAAATTCCTAGTTTACAACGCTCGTAAGCGCCAAGACGGCGGTGATACTGCCGCGACTTATTTCCATCGCACCGAATGTATCGCCGGCACTGAAGATGCGCGCTTTCAAGAGTTCATGCCGGACTGCCTGCACTTTTTCGGCATAACGAAAATCCACAACTTACATTCGATGAGCAACATGAAATACGACGCCATCATCAAGAGCGGGATTGACATCGTGAACCGCATCTCCATTCCCGATGAATTGATTCCTCAAGATGCACAAGTGGAGATGGCAGCGAAAAGATCCGCTGGATATTTCTCTAAAGACGCTAAGAAATCCGTGGCGGACCTTAAAAAAATTAAAGGCCGTATCATTAATGAGTAACCCGTCACATCTGATGCTGACGCCTGCACAGCTCGACTATGTCTTGTCCCCTCTAGCTATAAGACAGGCGGCGAAAAGAATTTTCGATTTAACCGTCGAGGGAAAAACCCATTTTATTTACGCTCAGGCCAAGCTTCGCCCGACTGTTGATTACGTGCTTGAGGTCATTAGAAAGAAATATCCAGACTTAAATATCCCATTTCACTCGCGGTGGGGTCACTTCAAGGTCGGTGGCATCGACCGGGTTAAAGAGTTCGATAAACAACTCAATTCGTTGCCGCCGCTTGAAAAGGCCCGAACCAAACTGGATCTGGTTATTACGTCTGTTCTTCTCGATGCCGGCGCAGGCGCCGAATGGTCCTACTTGGAATCTAACTCAAAAAAATCGTTCGCTAGGTCTGAAGGATTAGGCGTCGCTAGTTTTCATATGTTTCTCTCTGGCGCGATGAGTTCGGATCGGAAGTCTCACAAAGCGGATGTCTTTGGGCTTAAGGCTCTCAGTCACAAAGACCTCGGCCACCATTTCCAAGTGAGCGAGAAAAATCCGCTTGTGGGATTGGATGGCCGCGTAAAATTATTAAATAATTTATCTTTGGCACTCGAGAATTCCCAAATTTTCAAAGATGGCCGGCCAGGTAACATCATTGACTATGTTAGCGAGAAATACGGCAAGTCTATTCCGGCACCCGGCCTGCTGCGAGCGGTGCTCGATGGCTTGGGCTCGATTTGGCCTGGTCGTATTGCCGCTGGCAAAACCAATTTAGGGGACGTCTGGACACATTCTAAGCTTGGGCCTGCGGGAAGTTTTGCATCTTTAGTGCCCATTCACAAACTCTCGCAGTGGCTTACCTACTCGTTGATCGAACCCATCCTGGAAGCGGGCTTTAAAGTCACTGGCGTTGAAGACTTAACAGGCCTAGCGGAGTATCGAAACGGCGGGCTTCTCATTGATACTGGTCTTCTGCAGGTTAGGGATCCGGCCTGGCTTCGCGAAGCGTGGTCCCCGGACTCCGAACTCATTATTGAATGGCGCGCCCTCACTGTTTATTTTTTGGATCGTATCGGCGAACAAGTGCAAAAAGCCATTGGCTGCACGCCAGAACAGTTTCCGCTCGCGAAAGTTTTAGAAGGCGGAACTTGGTGGGCCGGTCGTTTCATTGCGCAGGAGAAGCGGATAGGTGGCGTGCCTCCACTGAATATTAAAAGCGACGGCACTGTTTTTTAAGAACTGAGGATTTTTATGAGTGGAAAAGTCAAAATTCTGGATCATCCCTTGCTTCGTCATAAACTGGGCTACTTGCGAGATAAGAATACGTCGTCGGCGGAGTTTCGCGACCTAATGAAAGAAATCAGCCGGATGCTGGCCCACGAAGTGATGCGGGATTGGAAAGACCTTAAAGAAATTGAGATTGAAACTCCGATTGCAAAAACAAAAGTGGACCGCATAGTGAATGCCCCTGTCATCGTCTCGATCATGCGTGCGGGCAACGGAATGCTGGATGCGGTTTTATCGATGATTCCTTTCGCATCAGTTGGCTTTATCGGAATCTATCGCGACAAATTCATTCACAACACCGTCGAGTATTACTTTAAAATGCCCGCGGACATTAAAGGCAAAATGGTCATTCTTTGTGACCCGCTTATATCCACTTCGGACACGATGATTGCCGCCATTGACCGCGTCAAAAGCTACGGTGTAACGGAAATCAAAATCCTTGCTGTCTTGGTGAGCGAGCATGCCATCGGCCGCATTCATCACTTCCATCCTGAGGTGGATATCCTGGCGTTGAACGTCGAAAAAGAAGTCAACGAGCAAGGCTATCTTGTTCCAGGCTTAGGAGATGCTGGTGACCGGCTCTACCAAACCAAATAGACCGTACATCGTCGGAATATGCGGTGGAAGCGGATCCGGAAAGACCTATTTCGCTCAAGCTCTGGTTCGTGATTTGGGTCAACTCGCTTGTGAGATTGTTTGCCAAGACAACTTTTACTTGGACCAAAGCGCCCGCTTTGACTTTGATGGCGGCTCCGTCAACTTTGATCATCCGAGCAGTATCGACTTTAAATGTTTAGCCCAGTGCTTATCTCAACTGAAGTCCGGGCAAACTGCTGAGATCCCAAGTTATGATTTCGCCATTCACAAACGCAA
>JAYSTF010000169.1:0-18878 GCA_043720065.1 Pseudobdellovibrionaceae bacterium
TACCTGATCATCTCGCCTTTGCCGATGTAGTTCTCGTCGAACCACTCATCCAAGACGTAGTGCAGGTAGATGTTTGCGAGTACCGGACTCACTGGAGAGCCTTGCGGCGTGCCAGTTTTGTTGTCGATGAGATTCCCGTTTTCGGATAAGACCGAGTTACGAAGCATTCGCTTGATTAAACGGAGCAACGATTCATCGGCTATCTGTCTTCGTATAAATCCCATCAGTTTATCGTGGTCGACGTGGTTAAAGAATTTTTCAATATCCATTTCAACAACGACCGTGTGTTTGCCGCGCTTTTCTATCGCGCTATGCACTTTAGCGAGAGCCTGATGGGCTGAACGCTTGGGTCTAAACCCATAAGAGTGCCTATGGAAACGGGGCTCATAGATAGCCCCCAATATCTTAGCCACGAGAGTTTGTACGATCTTATCTTCAAAGCATCCAATCGCTAGAGGACGCATGCCGCCCGAAGGCTTCGGGATCATGACCTCTCGTGATGGACGCGGACGCCAACCGCCGCGACGAATTTGATCCGTCAGAGCTGCGATATTGGTGCGAAGATTTCGAGCGTACTCGCTCTTTGTGACGTGGTCGATTCCGACAGCTTTTGATCCGTCTAACTCCCGGAATGCTTGCAGTAAATTCTCCTCGTTCACGTGGTGAACGAGATTGCTGAAGACCGCTGTGCGGTCTTTTACCGCAACAGAGTTTATCCGGTCCAAACCGTAGTAACCTTTCAACGGGCCGTCTGCGCAGGCTTGAGGTTTCAGTTTGAACCGGTCCACTCGACGTCGCCCGCTTCGCTCCACGGGAATTACCCCGCTTCCAACGCTACTATCAGGCGATCTGACTTCTTTTTGAGGCTTGGTTTTTGACTCGAATTTCATCTCTTGCCTTTAAACCTTTAAAGTTCCGTCTCTGACTCTCAAAAAGATCTCCCGAGTTCCCTGACTGATCTTTATACAAACATGCCGCGGTCTTGGACTCCGGTGGTGCCGGGCTCCACGCTGGCTGCGCAGAACTTCACCCGGTGTTGCCTTCGCATTCCTCATACTGGCTCGGCCACCACACTTAAATTTTAACGGAGCTCGATCCCATTCACGCTCACCATCTCAGGTTTTGCATTACGGCCCGCTTGCTCGCTCACCCAAGCTTCAACACTTTAGTCGTCCTGGTGTTGTCGGGTTTGCTACGGCAGACACTTGCTCTTTCAAGCACATGTCGTTTACGCCGGCAGATGCTTTGGACCTTGCGGCCCTCGCACTTGCTAGATCAGCCGAGCTTTGCTCGGCGCACATGTGGTACATTTCTACCAGCCTCTACCAATTTGCAATCCTAAATCGAACTCGGTCAGTGTGCGGTCGTCGCCGAAACCGTAGCTTAGGTCGCCTTGGGCGCCGATGAAGTAAAGGCTACTCAAGTACCAGCGCCAATTGTTTTTCGCTGCAATACGTATCAGCTCTGAAGAATGAGTGAGCGCTAAACTGTGGGCGTGGGTTTGCTTGCCCCGTTTAAAGTCACCATTAATGGAAATGCCAAAGGAAGTATTCTCATCGAGGGAGACCTCTTCTAAACCTTGCCGATTCATTATTGGCGACTGGTCAACAACTACACCGTAGCCCCATCCCGTCAGTTCTGAAGAAAGGTGTAAAGACGCATGCCAAATTAAAGTTTCCTGATCCGGTTGATAAGGCCAGGTCGTCTCGGATTTGGGTTGCCAAGTGTATTGTGCGGCTTCAATTTGAGAGCGCCACCAGCCATGGTTTCTTTCGCCCGAAAGTTCGAGCCCGATCCCAATAGGGGTTGCACCGGCGCGGGATGACTTTGTCGTTTCAGGACCTGACTCTTCAATGCTCGTGTAATTGCTAAGCCACCAGATTTTGCCGTCGATTTTGCGGCTTCGTGGTTTTAGTTCTATTTTGGCCGTCGCGATAGGTGGTAGCGGCGTGGCCTCAACGACGGTCGGTTCGGTTTTCGTAACTTCTGGAAGAGGTGTAACGATCGAAATTATTTCTGCACTGGTCGTGGCGCGTTTCACTCTTGGCGGCGGCCAGTTCGTTAGATCCACGCGTTCGGGTTCTGAGAAGTAACCCACGCGGCCGTCCTTCGTTCCACCGGCGACACGATAATAATATACTTTTTTCGAAAACCGGCCCCAGGCATAGATGTTGGTGGATGTCTTGGCAATGACCTCGGGATTTGAAAAATCGGCTGAAGTGGAAATCTCAATGATATAAAACTCGGCACCCGGTACCGTGTCCCAGTTGAAAATCACAGGCGGCATATGCTTTTGGGTTTCACCATGAGCTAATGGAAAGAAAAGTCGCCAAACAGTGACAAGCCAATGTCCTTTTAGAAACTCATGTCTGGCATCGTCCGGAGATTCTTGCGAGGTCGGTGAGCGAAGTTTTGGCGGCGCTAACGGATCTGGGTGTGTGATCAAGGGATATGCATAGGCAGCTGGAATCACAAAACCATCTTCATCGATAGCAATCACATGCCAATGGAGACTTCCGGTTACGGGAATCTCCGTTTCTACTCTTGCATCTTTGGTTGTGGCAGTGTGTACGATGTTTTTAAAGGCTAGATCGCTGGCAAGCTCCAGCCGGTAAGAAGCCGCTTTTATTTCGCTCAGCCACGCGAACAAAACCGCATGGTTTGTCTTCACTCGATTTCTTGGTAGGGGCGTGAGATGAATGATTTTCGGGGCCCGCATTACTTGTAAGGCTATCGTACGAGAAATCTCCGTAGAACTTTTAAGTGTCAAATGATGACTTCCGGGGTGAAGCCTTAGCTCAATCTCTTTGTTAGTTTTTTTAATTTTATGAGATTCGGTACCTTTGCCTGGCGCGAGCACCTCAAGTGTTTCGGCAGAGCCTAGCCATTTAAATTTCGCATTTACCGGAAATTCATGAGCATAAATTTTTTGCGGGCGCGAATCTGACCAAGTCAGTATTCGACTTGGGGTTACCACTTCGCCAGCTTCTTCGGGGAACAGCGTAACCCTTTGATCCTTAGAAAGTTCACGCACTTGCCCATGCAGCGCATGAGCGACATGCACGTCCCCGGAGTGCACTTCGACTTCAACACGTTGGCTGTCAACGGCACGCATGCTGATATCCGAACCTTGGGTAGCGCTAATTACCCATTCCCCACTATGAACTTGCAGTCTTCCTAAGCCACTTTGCGAGCGCATGTCTCCCCGGGAAAAGCGCAAACGGAATTGCTTATCGCCATCACTTTCGCTAGCTTCTAAGACGACGAGTGTATTCTCCTGCAGTTCCAAATTAAGATCTCCGCGCAATTTTAGCTTTGCGGAACTATCACTTAAAGTAAGCAAGGAATCATTCTCGTAAACAAAATCTTTCGGCGCCGAATCTTCCCAGATGTTTGAGTCAAATCCGCGCCGGCGGACGTTGCGCCGTGCAGTTTGGATCTCTCCCAATTTTTCCTGTTCAATGGTGCCCCGTTTTGCCGAAAACGGAGAATACGGGAGAAGGCCCATGCCCCCCATAAAGAGAACGAGCTCAAGCACAAGACAGAAAGTTGCAATTATAAGTAGTCGGCGATCCACATTCTCTTTTCGGAGCAATCGAACATCCTATTTATGCCTATTTCGGAAAGTTGCGCTCTGAATGCGGGCCTAGCAGGACCTAAGGCCAAGACTTGATTTGTAACTGCCCAAGCAAAGGGTCTATCCTTAAGGAACATGAGTGCAAGACCGCAAGATCGCCGAATTTTAATGGTTGAAGACGACCCGACAATCCTCCAGCTGCTTAAAGAGTCGTTGGGAGATCATGGGTTCAAAACCCAAACTGCTGCATCCGCGCAAGAGGCCGTACATCTTATCCGTGAGTTCAAGCCGCACTTGGTGCTGACAGATCAAGATATGCCCGGTCTAACCGGCTTAGAGATGCTTAGAGAACTTCGCAGCCAGTTAAATTATGTCGCCGTTATTTTCGTGAGTGGACGCAGCGATACAGAGATGATCACGCAAGCTTTAATGGCTGGTGCCGACGATTACATTCGAAAGCCATTTCGGTTCGAGGAACTTTTGGCGCGAGTTGAAGCTTGTTTACGCACCAGGGACCTGCACGAAGAGTTATTAAATGCGAACGAACGTCTGCAGGACATGGTCGACCGAGATTATCTAACGGGCCTTTTCAATATGCGCTCGATGTACGACCGAATCGATGGAGAATTAAAGCGCGCCCAAAGGTATAACCGCCAACTCGCGTGCGTGATGATCGACATGGACCATTTTAAAACCGTAAATGATGGGCACGACCATCTTTTTGGGAGTTTCGTTCTGAAAGAGGTAGGCAATATTATTCAAACCACGATGCGCGACTCTGATTTCGCAGCCCGCTATGGGGGTGACGAATATCTCGTCGTGCTTACCGACACGGATTTAAACGGAGCACGTGTTTTTTGCGAACGTCTGCGCAAAAAAGTTTTTGAAAAAACCTTTGTCGACGGTAAAAATCAGATTCAACTCACAATGAGTCTTGGCTGCGCAGTTTGGAGGGCAGAAAAGCCCACTGATGCGCGCCAACTTGTTCGCCAAGCGGATCACGCCCTTTATCGCGCGAAAGATGCCGGTCGAAACTGTGTCTCCGTTGAAGGCGAGTGATCGACGCCACTGTGACCTTCATACCCAATACTTAAGAATGGCGTGAAGCCTCCGCCAGCGCGCTCATCAAATCCATAATAAAGACCAAGCGTAATACTAACCGGTAGGTGATAGGCGAAAGTATTCATCAGATGAAATTCCATTCCGGCACCGCCAAAAATATCGTCTGTGCGGGCGCGCCCATAGGATTCGGTCTCAGGACTGTAGTAAAGTCCATCAGCAATCGCGCCATCAATAAAGAAGCCCATTTGAAGGCTTCGGCTAAACCAGGGAAAAAGGTTTTTGCCGCGAAAAATATCCCAAAGCGGAAATGTATAATCGATGTTCGCGTTAATTAAAGTGCGGCCAGTTAGCGCCCCTGAAGGATAGCCGCGAAGCTTTTGCGTGGAATTAATTAGTGAGACCAAATAATTGCCGCCGATCGTGCGATCCCCAAGAACTCGCACCTGACCCATGGTCGCGAGTTTTGGGGCATAAGCAGCTTTAATTTCAGCCCCAAGAGCGTGGCGATCGGGGAAAGGACCTCGCCATTTGCCCGCAACAGCACCAAAAGTGCGGTCGTAGTCGAAGTAATCATCCGCTCGCACAAAGTGAGTGTGAGCAATGGTGCCTGCGAAATCACCTCGCTTAGATTTAAAAACGTGATTTGCACCACTGTCGTAGTTAAGCTGAACAGTTGGGCCGGCGCGCCTTAACTGCGTCGTAGCTGTGGCCCCGGGGACTTCTGTGTCGATATGCGACGCCTGTAATCCGCCACGCCAAGAATTGTTTAGGCCAGGAAGATAAAAGGTCGCGCCAAGCCCTAGTAGGTTGTCTGTTAGTGGATCATCGCCTGCGGTTAAAAGCTGATTGCTTTGTGCGATCGTCGCCATCCACTGCACGTCTTTGCTCGAAAGAAGATAGCTAAACCCATAACCGGATAGATCAGTGACCGTATCGTAACTTCCCTGCAGCAAATAATGATGCCTACCTGTTGGATCGAACACTTCCGTTGACCCTTGAAAAATAATTCCGTCTTCCAAAGGGTAAATAAACGGCACCCAGTATTTGGGAATCATGTATCGCCAAGGCGAATAACCATCGTGCTTGCCACTCAAGGACGCCAAGTTGAGCGGCGCAGGAGGCGCGGAATCAAATTTTAAACTTGCCGGAGTCGAGAGGACGGGAGGTTCATAAGTCCTAAAGCTGGATGCGATCAACTGGCGGCCTTGGCTGGAGGCGTGAATGGTGATCAATTCATTAGTGCGCGTATCAATGTCGCCACCAATCGCTTCCGTTTGAGAATTAGTGAGGGCAGCCATTTTTCCGTTTGACGGCGTGTATAAATATAAATTATTTGTCCCTGATTTCGCTGACGTCATCAGCAAACCCTTGGCATTCTTGCGGAGGGTCGCTACGTCCTTCATCGCCGTGGCGTAAGGAGCGCGTTTGGAGGTCTTTAGGTCCAACTGATAAATCCGATCGACACCCTTATAATCTCGGCCTAAATAAATTAATTTTTTCTCGTCGAGGAATTCCGGCTGAGCCAAGCGCAGGCCTAGTTTAGGTCGGAAGTAGGTATGAACTTTGCCAGTGTCGCGGTTGAGAACCGCCAGTTCAGTTCGGCCGGCGAGATTGCGCACGAAGGCCACTTGCTTTCCGCTGGGGGAGACCGCGGGTTCCATTGCACGCTGTTCGCTTGTGATTTGCGTCGGCGGCGAATCGTCGAGGCTGACTAAATACAAATCCCGAATGCGGAATCCACGACGAACGATGTGCAGCTGATCGACCACTAGGCTTTTGGAGTCGGGCAGCCAGGCAACCCGCGTTGGCGACGCCACCTGCATGAGAGTGCGACGTTTAAGTTTACTAAAGCTCTTAATCTCATCCTCACCACGGGAGATCACTTGCACAGTTGACCCCGTAAACGGCGACCAATTGATAAACGCGAGATGTCGGCCATCGGGACTGATCACGGGCGCGTTTTGTTGGCCTTCGGCGGGAATGACAGGAACGAAATCCATCTCTCCTTTTGCGCGGATTTGCTCAAGCTGTGCCGTGAGCTCAGTGGTCAAACTTGTCTTCATCGCAGTCCACCGCTCCGGCCAGTTTTGGCCAGTGCGTTCCTCCATTGGCGCATTAAGGAAGAAGGGAACTCTGCGGCCATGGCGTTGGCTAAAGTCTGAAACGGCGCCTATGCCTTCGTCTTCAACGAGCCGGTGCCAAAGCAGCGATCCGTAAAGATAAGGGCGTTGACCATAAGGCCAAGTGGGTATGTCGACTTCGTTAATCCGGTCGAGCCGCTCATTCAATAAACTGTCATCGGCGACCAGTGCCCGGAAGGCGGCAGCGGTTCCGGGTGAACGTAAGCGACCATGGGTTGTGTAGCGCGATTCAAGTTCAACCGCTAAGCCTTCCAAGTACCAGCGGGGGACGAGTGCCGCTGGTCGTACCACGTTTCCGATTAAATATTTGAACGGGGTGTAAAAGCCGTGGGCAGGAACAAATGAAAAAATATGCGCAATCTCATGCAACATAATTTCAAAAATCCAGTTTTCATAATGGCTTACGGAATCAGTTGTGAGGGGCATGGTAGGAAAAATCACAATCCGCGGATAGGGATAGAAAGTGGCCATGCCGTTTGGCGTATCGATGACGTCGGCGAGAATCACGGGTATTTTCTGTGAAGGGGGCTCACCAAAAACAGGACTTAAAACTTCGAAGGCTTTTTCCGAGGCGGCACCATAAATTTCCGCCAGTTTTTTTTGGGCCTCGGGATAAATGATTTCAAAATGTTCAGTGTGATAACTTTGCCACTTCCCCTCGGCTAGGATGAAGGTCGCAAAAGACGAATGTGGCAGCAAAGATAGAACGAAAATAAAAATAAAACGCATCTGAAAATTGCAACACCAAGGCCTTCCAGGTGCAATCAAATTCCTGCGGGAACGCGGTAGTTGCTGTCCACTTTAGCCAAAAGCCAGCCACCGCTTACAAAGAGGCAGAGAAGAATGAGGATGGACCAGCGTGGCTCACCTGTGGCAAGGCTTACAGCGCCCACTAAAAGTGGTCCTATGATCGCGGAGAACTTGCCAAGTAGATTGAAAAAGCCGAAATATTCGCCCGCCTCTTGGGCCGGAATCATACGGGCGAAAATGGATCGTGACAAAGCCTGAACTCCCCCTTGAACAAGGCCGATCGCAGAGGCCAAAACATAAAAGTGCCAACTCTCCTTCATTAAAAAAGCAAAAACCGTAATTAGTCCATAGACCCATAAACAAATAAAAATTCCCTTTCGGGCGCCCAACCGCTGCGCCACGAAACCAAATCCAATTGCAGATGGAAATCCAATGAACTGGACCAATAAAAGCGCGGCAATTAAATCTTTCGGAGAGAATCCAATCGCCATGCCGTAGTCCACAGCCATTTTAATAATTGTATTTACACCATCGATGTAGAGGAGGTAAGAGGCCAAGAACAACAGAAGCGGTTTATGTTTTGCGATCCGCTTCAGTGTGCGGATAAAGCTTTTCCAACCTTGTGTGGCAATGACCTTGTAGGGAGGTCGCACTTTTGGTTTATGCTTTTCTTTTACCCATAAGAACAGAGGAAGCGAAAAAAGAAGCCACCAAATCCCGACCGATAAAAAGGACCACTTAATTCCTTCAACCCCGGATTTCAGCCCAAATATTTCTGGTTTCAAATACATGATGACGTTCAAAGTAAAGAGAAGCCCACCGCCGAGATACCCCAAGCCGTAGCCAAAGCTTGAAACCAAATCCATGCGTTGATCGGTACTTACGTCGATTAGAAGCGCATCGTAAAACACGAGTGCAGCAGCGAACGCGAAACTCGCGAGTGCGAAAAGAAAGGCCGCGCGCGACATATCCCCGCCGCCAATAAAATAGAGGGCGCCAGTCGCACACGCACCGATGAGAGTGAAAAAAGCCAAAAATCGTTTTTTCCCTAAACCTTGATCCGCCAATGCACCTAAGACAGGTGCTGCGATAGCTACGGCTAAACTTGAAACTGAATTGGAAATGCCAAGAAAGTAGGTGCTCTCACTCGCACTCATGCCAAGCGACCAATACTCTTTAAAAAACAGTGGAAAGAACCCGGCCATCACGGTCGTGGCAAAGGCCGAATTCGCCCAGTCGTAAAGTGCCCAGCTCAAGATCGCCTTGCGCTCTGGGTTCATTAATTTTTAATTTCCGAATGCTTCAGGCGCTGCCACCACTGCTTCCACTCTAGAATTCCTTGGACTCGCTTGCTCTCCTCAGTGTCAGGAGTCAGCAGTGGACCTTTAGGATTTCGCACCCGTAATGCTTGAGTCAGCAAATATTGAAGATCTACATCGGACTCAGCCTTAAGTACGCTGATCATTAGACCCATGTTTTCCATACTTGGTTTCTGCTTCATCATGCGGACGGCTTCCATCTTGAGTTCGTTATTTTCCTGGCCATCTAAGAGAATCTGTTTTAGCGCGTCGCGGATCGACGGCGACCATTGTCCCTCTAACGCGGCAAGAGCCCCCCGGCGTGAGTCCACGTCCTTACTTTTATCCGTCAAAAACGCTAATTGGCTCGCGAACCGATCAACCCACTGAGATTTTTCCATGTCCAGCCAGCTCGTCCAGCGCGCCGACCCAACAAGCCAACCAACGCCTGGAGTTTTAGCAACCCACAACGTCGCGCCGAGCTTATAAAATTCATACTTTTTCCCGCCCGACGTTAATGTGAAGCCCGGCTTTCCCTCTGCGATGGAGGCGTGAACCCGGTGAGTGATCACAAAATCCGTCAAAGCCTCCGTGAACGATTGGAAAAACTCCCAGTTGGGAAACTCGCCGCCTGTGCCGGCGTGCCATTCATTTCCCACTTTTTGAAAGGAGGCGAGCATCTCTTCGCCCTTGATCACCTTTACCGGAGAGCGAAGTGCGATCGTCATCGTCGTAGTCTCATCAAACCACGAGCGGTGAAGTGGAATGAAATGAATGCCTTCACCGGAGACATTAGCGCACTGCAAACCGTCAGAAACGATTCCGGCTTTCACATAAAATTTGCGCTCGACGATGCGTTCACCGAATTTCGCTTTCACCGTGAGGTCCGCCTTCCTGTTAGCGCCGCAGCCACCTTCGATCTCGGTGCTAAACAGGTTCATGAACTGATTGAATGTTCCGAGCTTGATGGGTTTGCCGTCTAGAGCATAACCTCTGCCGCTACGCTGCAAGTCGAAGCGGTCGTACCGGCTAGTGAAGTTCATTTCCCCAGGAAGCTGGCCGTTAGCCCAGTGGCCAAAAACCGTTAAACCCAAGAGCAGCGCCACATTAATCTGTTTCACTCTTATCGCCCCTTGCCGCACTTGCGGCATTAAATCGCTTTGCAGTGACTATTTTCACACGGTTCCTAAGTGTGAATCAATCATCAACATCATTATCATCATTGAACTAACGGGGAGGCGATTCTAAACTCTAAGCCGTACTATAAAGTGATTTACCAAGGAGAAAGTGCTTTGGAAGCGATTGCCGGATATGGATTCTTTTTGCAGGAAGGCATTTTCACCGCGGCGTTAGCGGCTGCGGTTTTAATTTTGATTACGCTGGGATTTTTGGGGGCACCACTATGGGTGTGGACGGTCTCAGGGTTCGTCCTCCTTTATGGCTTTGCTGCGCCAACGGAAGCATGGATTGTTTTTGGCGCTTTGGCGGTGGTGTTTAACATCCCCGTGATTCGCCAATATTTGTTGACCCTTCCGGTGATGAAGCTGTTCAAGGCCATGGAGCTGATGCCAACCATATCGCAGACGGAGCGAACCGCTTTGGAAGCGGGAGTGGTGTGGATGGAAGCAGAGCTTTTTTCAGGAAAGCCCGACTTGAAGAAAATGTTGAATCAACCGCAAGCACAGCTTACGGGGCCCGAGCAGGCATTTCTCGATAATGAAGTGAATCAGCTTTGCGCCTTGGTCAATGATTACGAGTTTCACAAAACGAAACAGCTTCCGGTAGAAGTTTTCGAATATATGAAAAAGAAGGGGTTTTTTGGACTTATCATTCCAAAAGAGTACGGCGGTCTCGGATTTTCTCCCGCGGCCAACTCAGCGATCGTTCTCAAAATTTCGTCGCGGTCCATCGGTGCCGCAATTTATGTGATGGTGCCAAACTCTCTGGGGCCTGCAGAACTTTTAAATCTATACGGCACTCAAGCTCAAAAGACAAAGTACTTACCCAGACTCGCTCGTGGTGAGGAAATCCCTTGTTTTGGTTTGACGGAGCCAACCGCGGGTTCGGATGCGGCGTCATTAAGTTCAGAGGCAGTTTTATTTAAGGGTCAAGATGGCGACATTTACATGCGCCTGAACTGGAAGAAGCGCTGGATCACTTTGGCTTCGATCTCTACTTTAATCGGTTTAGCGTTTCGCTTGCGCGATCCGGAAAATTTGTTGGGCCGAGGTGAAGATTTAGGAATCACTTGTGCACTAGTGCCGTCGAACTTGCCCGGTGTTACGGTAGGGAAACGTCACGATCCAATTGGGATTCCGTTTCACAACTGTCCCACGGAAGGTCATGATGTTGTTCTAAAAGCGGAGGACGCGATCATAGGTGGTCTTGCACGGGCCGGCGAAGGCTGGACCATGTTGATGGAATGTCTTGGCGCCGGTCGTGGTATTAGCTTGCCGGCACAGGCGGCAGGCGGCATGAAACTCTGCTCGCGCATCGTCAGCAATCATGCGGCGATTCGTAAGCAATTCGGGTTTCCTATTGGCCGCTTTGAAGGTGTCGAAGAAGCAATGGCCCGGATCGGGGGCTACACTTATTTATCAGAGGCGATGCGACGCTACGTTTTAAGTGCCCTTAATCAGCACATTAGCCCTCCGGTCGTAACTGCGATTGCAAAATATAACGCAACAGAAATTGGCCGGAAGGTAATTAATGATGCAATGGATGTGATGGGTGGAGCCGGTATTTCGCTTGGGCCCCGTAACCAAATAGCAATTATGTATACAGGAATTCCAATCAGCATTACGGTTGAAGGGGCGAATATCTTAACCCGCACCTTGATGATTTTCGGTCAGGGCGCGCTTCGCGCGCATCCTTACGCGTTCAAAGAAGTAAACGCGATGGAGAAGGGCGACTTAAAAGGTTTCGATCGCGCGTTCTGGGGCCATATGGGTCACATTGTGCGAAACACAATTCGGGCGCTGGTGCTTTCCTTCACTCGCGGGCATGTCGCCATGACGCCAGCAAGTGCAAATCGCCGGTACTGGCAAAAGCTAGCTTGGTCTTCGGCCTCGTTTGCGATTTTGTCCGACATAGCGATGGGTCTTCTTGGTGGTAAATTGAAAGTGAAAGAAAAGCTCACCGGCAGGTTTGCTGATATATTGTCTTGGATGTTCATCGGCGCAGCAGTCCTAAAGCGTTATGAAGATGAGGGCCGCAAAAAAGACGATCTGCCTTTGGTGGATTTCTCCATGGCGATGGCGTTCTACAACATTCAAGAAGCATTCGACGGAATCTACGCGAACTTAGACGTTCCGGTTTTGAGTTTAATTTTCCGGGGGCCCGTACGCTGGTGGTCGCGTGTGAATATGTTGGCCGCTCAGCCACGGGACAAGGTCACTCACAAGGTGACGTCGCTCATGTTGAACAACCAGGAGGTCCGTGATCGTCTGACCCAAGGTATTTACATGCCGACCGACACGAACGAGGCGATCGGTCGCTTGGAACGCGCCTACACTGCCGTTAAGCAAGCCGAGACGGTCGATAAAAAAATTCGCGATGGAATTCGCGCCAAGAAAATGCCGAAGGTTAAAGGGCCGAAAGCGATCGAAGAAGCTCTTAAGCACAATGTTATTAGTCGCGCAGAGTATGACCTGATCAGCGAGTCTGAAAAATTCCGGCTAGATGCGATTCAAGTGGATGACTTCACGGAAGCTGAATACCTGCCGGGAACTTATCAGAGCACTAAACCCGCAGTACAGCCTTTCGAAACCGGAAAATGGGCAAAAGGAAAAACTCCTGAGCCCACGATGCGAGATGGAAGTTTTAAGGCTCACTAGTCGAAGATCTAGAGAGTTTTCCTGCGGTAGGCGGGTCGGTATTTGCGAACGCCTTTGAGTTCAGCTATTCCGTCGCGAACTAAATTAAAGCGAAATTTTCCATTAGGGTCGCCGAAGCTTCCTCCGCTACTACCACCGCCACCAAAGCTCGGTGTACCAACAGGAGGGGTTGCACCAGCACCATTAGTATAAGGATCCGAGGGCAGTTCACCGTCTTTGCCGCCAGGATCGGGTGCGCCACCTTTAGTTACGGGCTGGGCCCCCCAATCAGACCAAACGTCGTCATCCCACTCGTCTAAAGCCGAGCCAGGGGCAGCGTTGGACTTGCCGCTGTCAGCTGCAAACGCAGGAATTCCGATGCTTAAAGCCATCAGGATCAGAGCCAAAATAAGGACGTTTCTTGAGATATTCTTCATAGCCGCTGGGTAAGGTAGCAAAAAGCTGGCCTGAGGTCTATAATTTTTATATGCTATGCGTTAAATATATGTAATCACTGACTAAAATAGCTAATATTTGGCCCTTTTTAGGGCTTTAGGCTGGCTATCCAAAGGCCTCGTCGCGTGTAGAGATTCTACTAAGGTGACGAAAAGTGCAGCAGGAAGAGGTTCTTTAGATGTCCAAAGTCAGTCCCGCAGCCGCGACAAATGAGGTCTTAAACACCCTCTCACAGTTCGCGTTTTTTAAAAGTTTTTCCCCAAGCCTGCTTGAACAGCTGGCGCAGGTGGCTGTGTATCGTGTGGTAGCTAAGGGCGACAACCTCCTTATTCAAGGTCAGCTAAATTCTAATCTTTATATTCTCATCACGGGCCGCCTTGGTGTTCTCGTTGATGGGGTTCGTGTCGCTAATCTGGAGACGCCTGGCGATTTGGTCGGTGAAATGAGCGTGATTTCACTTCGCCCATGTTCCGCAACAATTGCGGCTGACATGGATGCGGAGCTTTATGTGATTCGCGGGGATGAGCTCAAAAATCGCAAAGGTCCTGACGAAGAGCGTATTCAGCTCTTACTTTACCGCATTTATTCTCAAGTGCTCGCTGACAAGCTTGAGCTTACTAACCAAAAAGCCAAGCGCATTGAGGAAATGAATATCCGCCTTGAGTCCGCGCAACAGCAGCTGCGTGACATTAATCAGGACCTCGAACAGAAAGTGGAAGACCGGACAGCGGCATTACAGCAAAAGACTAGTGACCTCATGTCACTAAATCAAAAGATTGAAGGCCGCAACGCGGAAGTGATGGCGAGTCATCGCAAACTCGAGGAATTATATGCCAACCGGTCATCGACGATGTCGCACTTGCAAAAGCTATACAAAGATCATTTAGTGCCGCTGCGCTTAGTTCTCGATTCTATGGTATCAACGGGAGATGAGGCCACGCGCCGAACCTCGACCGAGGCGCGTTCCGAAGTCTCTCAGGCGATCAATTTGCTGGAGCCCATTTCGAGTCTCTACTCAACAGAACTTGCAATTCGCTCAAAGAAGGTACTGCTGGCCGATTCAACTAAGAAGCAGCAGATCAACGCTAAAATGGCCCTCGGTGGAACCGGCGTGAACTTAGAAATCGTGGGCTCCATTGAGGAAGCTCAAGGTAAACTATCTGAGGCGTTCGATATTTTGTTCGTTGATTCAAAAATGATTGAGTTGGCAGTGCCCGTTTTAGAAAAAAATCCCAATACGAAGATAGTGCTGATGACGTCGGATTCTATCCCTAATTATTTGCCCGATCTAATGAAGCTTAGTAATCTGCCGAACATTGTTTCTCGCAGTGAAGACGACCGCACCTTTACGATTAAAAATATTGTGACCACAGTGACAAAACTTATAAGCCAAGATTTATTTGGTATGGAAAAGTACTTGGCTTGGGGCGCGGAAGTGAAAGAACACGCCGTGGCCAATTCCAAACAGCGGGCGGAATTGCACCACGGAATGGACGAATATTTCGAAAAACTCGGAGTTCGTCGCGCTAACCGTGAACGCATTGTAACAGTCGCCGAAGAACTCTTGATGAACTGCATTTACGACGCGCCAGCTGATTCATCTGGCAAAAGCCTTTACAACCATTTGCCCCGGTCCGTTGAAGTGACGCTTGAACCAGAGCACTACGGGCGATTCCGCTACGCAACCGACGGAATGTTCTGCGCGGTGTCGGTTGAAGATCCTTTTGGCACACTTTCTGGCTCTACAATTCTTAAGTACTTAAAGAGCTGTTACGGCGGTGAAGCCGGAGTGATGAATGAGCAAAAGGGTGGTGCCGGGCGTGGTCTTCATCAAATCGTAGAAAATTCGGACCTGGTTGTGTTTAATTTGCATCCTGGTCGTCGCACAGAAGTTATCGCACTTTTCAATGTCGATCCAAAAGCTAGCGCCATTCAATATCCGACTTTCCATCTGTTCATCGCCTAATTCCGAATATCTATATATTTTGCGGCTTCGCGCGAATGCACCAGCGGTCCACTTGTGCCGTGTAGTCTAAGCCATGCGTTCAACTGCCGAGTTGCAAGCATTGCGTCCGCACGATCATAGTCCAGACCCTCAGGCATTTGCTCTCGGGCTACCTGCACCCGAACGGATCGCGTCGAAGAACCATTGGAAATAAAGAACTCAATAGAGATCCCGCCATCAGCATCGACGTTCCAATGTTGTTCTAAATGAATCTCATTTGAAAAAAGAGAGGGGCTTGAGCTGGGCCAGGGAATTCGTTTGCCGCCATAACGGGGCCAGATTTCATAGGCCTCTTGGAGAACCAAGGTTCGTAAAATCGCGCTGGAAAAATTCCAGTCATGGCTTGCCGCCAATGCACAGGTGCTGGATTCATTGATGCCCATAACTCGAAGGTTGCTTTTCTCGAGGTCACGATGCTGTTGGGCCAAAGGCTGCCAGTGGTCTAGCGCGGGAAACCTTGGGTCGTTGCTTGCGCCTAAGATCCAGCCTGGCGTTTTTAGAGCCAAACTTTGGTGAATGAAATCATTTGCTTCGATCCATGCGAGCCTCGTGCGCGGTGGATTGCCGCGGAATGGATTCATCCAGGGAAAGCCCTGGGCATTGGTTTGGCCTAGAGAGGCGGCAATCCAACGTTCGCCCAAGGGCTCATGGGGGCTCCAACCTGTAAGCCACTTAGCCCATTGAGAATCACGAGCCCGAAGCATCTGCATTCGCCCGTCGATGTCCTCTCTCATCGCCACACTTTGCGGAGAGTGAGGGCGATCAATTTCACTTAGCACCTTATCCAGCTGGACGGCTGGGCACATCGCAACTGTGCTGTGAAAGACGCGGCGATCATCGGCAATCGCATTTCGGTCATTGAGCAGTTGCCCATCGAGAACACTTTTCCCAGCCCAACCTAAACCTAAAAGATGGGCGCTTGAAAACTTGCCGCGGTAAGGAGAAAAGAGCTGTAACCACCGTCCAGCTTCAAGGAGATCTCTAGCGTAGTTTAAGCCCCCTGATATCCACAAAGAGTGTTTATCAAGGCGGGATTCGGGAGATTGGGCAATATAGATATGGGCGCCGCCTTCATCATAAAGCTGCATTGCCACGGTCTTTAGCCACGGATTCGTCTGGGGATTGCAATCAAAGTCACATGCAAGCACCACCAGCGGTCGTGGGCCCGCCCGCGTTTGTAAAAGAAAATTTCCAGTTTGTATCAGGCCCGCGGTATCAAAAAATGTTAATTCCTTCCAATCGCGGGCGTGGTCGTTGAGATCGAGCCAATGATTTTCGGCGGCTTCACCTTGGGGTTGGCCCTCGGTTGCTGTATCGCTACAGCTCTCAATAAATTCTTTTAAGAGGGCGGCGCGCTGTGGAGCAGCCCTAGTGTCGAAGTAACGATGACTCCAAAGCTGGGAATGACACTTGGCCGAATTCCCCACGCGCGGTCTTCCGTCGGGTTGCCAGGCATAAGCCCAGTTGGTAAACCCAAGTAGCAGGACGAAGGTGATTATGCGGGCTCGACTTGTCATAAGTCCTTATCGGCCAAGGTCGTGCGCGACCTTCAGCGAGCAATTAAGAATTGGGCGTTGGTCGGGGTTTGCGTTTGTGCGCCGTAAGTGCTTGAAAATAGGGGTTATTTTTATCCTTAGAAAGAATTGCGCGAGGCACCACTCGGTGCTATAAGATTCGGCTTCGTCAATATAAAGCTTTGAAGGGCAAGTCGGTTATGAAAAAGGGACTCCATCCAGAATTTCACCAGATTATTTTTAAAGACGTTTCCACTGATTGGTCCATCCTGACCATGTCGACAGTGAAAGCAAAAGACAAAGCGAAGTGGACTGACGGCAAAGAGTACCCGATGGTCACCGTCGATATCTCCAGCCAATCGCATCCATTCTACACCGGCAAACAGCGTCTCATCGACACTGAAGGCCGCGCCGAGAAGTTCTTAAAGAAGTACGGGAAGAAGTAACAAATTAGCCGTAGCGCTAACTGCCCCAAGCTATAAGCACACTCAAAAAAATCAAACACCCCCGGGATTATGACCGAGGGTGGTAAGAATGTATTATCATTTTCAGTCCGCGTCGAAAGCGTTACTGCGCGCGTTCGTACTGGATGACTACGCGAGTGCCTTTGGCGGGCAAGTTGCTAAAGCGCACGGTGCGACCAGATTCAAACCAAGTGATGCTCGGATCTGCGGGGATCAGTGTGACTCTAACAGTGCCGGGAACAGGTAATGTGGAAAGAGTTAGTGACGTTGCAGTATTGGTCACGCGCTGACCGATCGTCGTAAGAGCGGGGCCGTAATTGCTATCGCAAATGCTTCCGGTTGCACCTTTAGTGATATCAGCTAAGTGAGCCACGAAGTCAGCAGGTTGTCCGCCCGTCGCTGCTTGAGCATTTATGCAGGCTTGATCGGATGGCTGAATGATGATGCCGAAAGCTGTGAACAGGCGTTCGCTGTTCCAGCGAGTCTTTACCGCCGCAACCAATGTTTCTCCAGTCGTTGCCTCCGCAGGACCTGATGACATTTCATCTTCATCAGAAAGAGCGATCGACACAAAGTCGGCGTCCGCCCGGAAGAAAGAAGCGGCGGTCACATCATTTCCTGCAACTAATAGACGAGTGGCTTCAATTGGTTGCTCGTTTCCAGAGCCGCATTTAAAGGCGTCACCAGCCACACACTCTTTCGAAGGACCTGTGGCTACAACCGTATCAAGGAATACTTTTTCGTAGTTTGGCGTGTTCTTAGTTAAAATGGTCGTGTTGGCGCCCACCATGTTAACTAGTTTTCCACGCGTGTTGTACGGGCTAGTTTCTGCGATATCAGTCGACGTAATTCCGATTTGCCAATCAACACCAACGAGCGAGCCGGTGAATGATGCCAAAGCAGTACTAAGTTTCGCGGCCTCATCAGCCATTGAGCCTGAGCTATCAACGATAAAGAGGACGTCAACTTTAGTTAGCGGCCGGTCTTGAGAGAACACAAAGGTGTCAGTTCGCATGTTGCCATCATCTACACTCAAGCGTCCATCGAGCGCTGCAGGCGTGAAAGCGACTTCGGAACAAGCTGTTGTCATGAGACATATTGTTATGGCAGCAGCTGTCTGCCTTAGAAGTTTTGACCTTTGCATTCCATTATCCCCACTTGATGGTCCTCACCATGAGAACCTTCCGGTACTAAAGTAGAGCAAGGCGAATGCCCAGGTACTGAGCGTCTCAAAAAGATTGACCGCTGACGTCAATTGCGCGAATTCAGGCACCATTCTCATCCTGAGAATTATTTCGAACTTTACGCTTAGTGCTGAAATGTTTTTGGTGAACAGAATCTAAGCGCTTTTTTAAAAATTTGGCCGGCGCTTAAACCCGACCTGGCGCCTGAAGTTCGCCTCCCGCACGAATTTCCCTGCGGTTTGCCAGCTATTTTCCTGAGAGTTCTCCGAAAACCGTCAACCAGGTGTACATTTCCCGCCGTCGCCCGCGATAGCGCTGTATCTGATGTTACACATATAAATAAACATTGTTTCTTATTTAGCCGCCGCTCAAGCATCTATGAAGTTCCCCGATGGTGCATCCTGTGATGGCTCGAGCACAGCGTAGTTAAGTTCTCCGCGACATCTCTTCCGCCCACTGACCTAGGCACGATATGGTGGTGATCTACCCATCGCTTAGACTTACATTTCCCGCCATTCGGCAATCTAGCCTGACATTCGCCTCTATCCCTTAGGTTCACCCAATGCTTCACGGCCGCGGGGATCGTTTTCCTAGAATTACGCCTAGTATGGG
>JAYSTF010000170.1:0-18862 GCA_043720065.1 Pseudobdellovibrionaceae bacterium
CAAGACTACTTACGCGGCGGGAAAGTAAATTCTGTAGCGCCGAGCGAGCTCGTTAAATGAACTATTACTTCACTGCCTTCAACCGCCGTGGTCGGCACGGGAAAAGTAATTTCATATGGTGAACTGAAGCGATCCATGTGGGGATAGAGCATTTGAAGCTCGACAAATTTTAAAGTCAGCTTTTTAACTTTGCCCAAAATTCTTCGGCCTTCATGTTCCAGATAAGCTTTCCAGATCGTGGTAGGTTTGTGCAAGTCATCGTTTTCACTTTCTGGCGAATAAAATCGCAAGAAAATTTTTGTGGAGTTCGACATCTCTTGAAACACACGGTCGCGCTCTTTTTGCGCCGTCGGAGCGTCCCAGCCAGAGTACTCGCCGCGCAGTTTTAAAGCCGCGGTCTGCATCTCAGTGTTTAACAAAGTGGAGCTGGCCTGGAATGTTTGATAAAGACCGCTGTATTTGTTTGCTGAGCGAGTGTTCTCTTTGACGATTGTATCGTACTCGGTTTGCGAAGCGACCAGCGGACTTTTGGAAGCACTTGAACAAGCAGTAGCCAAAAACAAGAATGGCAGAAGATACTTCATGTATTCACCGTGAATTGAGAAAGAAATTTTCTAAGATCGCTGAGTGCCTGATCCCGGTCCAAGTCATTGTAAATCTCGTGTAAGCTTTCCGGATAAATCTGCAGCACACATTTCTTATTCGTCATTTTGGGAAACAATCGCTGTGTTGCTTCGGCATTCACGACCCGATCGATGCCCGCGACTTGCACAAGTATAGGAACGTCGATTGCGCCGACGCCCGTCTTTACTTGTTCAAAACCCTCAAGCATTCCCAAATAAACTGCCGGCGATATTTTGTCGTGACGAAGAACGTCCGTCGCATAGGACTTCAACATGACTTCGTCCCGGGAGAGGTCGGCGTACTTAAGATCATTCGCCAAGGTCAGGGACGGCAACCATCTAGCGGCGAGGCGCGCGGCATGGTCCTTAATCTTAGGTACCGCCATCGCAATTCCAAATAGGGGAGAGCTCAACACGACGGCTTGAAATGGAGGCTGCTTCCATTCCATTGCCAACAAAGTAGTAATTAAACCGCCCATGGAATGCCCGAACAGAACTAAAGGAATTGCCTTATTTTTGCGCTGCTCGGCAACTAGCTCTACGAATGTCTTTAAGTCAGAGATATAATCCTGGAAGCCACGAACAAAGCCCCGCTTGCCCTCGGAGCGGCCATGGCCGCGCAAATCGATCGCATAGGTTTCCCAACCATCGGACTGCAGGCTTTTCGCCAGGTTATGGTAGCATTCGCCGTGTTCGGCCAAGCCATGAGTCACGACCATAGTCCCGCGTGGATTCTCCACCGGCCAAAGTTGGAAAAACAATTCAGTATGATCATGGGCGCGGAAGCTACCTTCAAATCGGGTCGACATGTCCGTCATCATGGAATTATTGGCTAGAGGGGTCAAGTGAGATAGACTGCCTGAAATGCTCAAATCCATATTATTAGCAGTGCTGATTTGTTTTTCCGGATCGCTTGCGGCCCAGGAGCCGCCCGACACCGACAAAGCCGACTATACCGGCGTAAATGTAGGCACTGAATTCGGCGTCTTTATTGGGAATCTCCTGCCGAACCAGATCGGCGGCGTGACAGAAATCCATGGCATGGGAGGCGTTCGTGCCGGTTACAAGACCGGGCAGCTCACCTTTGGCGAAGTCGCGTTTACGACAGGGAATGCTAACGGCGTCGAGTGGAAAAATTTGGCAGTCAGCATCCGTACCGACATTCCTGTGGAAAACCTTGTGGGCAGCGTGTTTTTAGGTCCCGATGTTTATTATTATAAACCCGCGGGCAGTGAATCCACCAAAATAATCTTCGGTGGTCACGTTGGTGGCGCCGTGCAAACAATCGTTGGTCGAACAACTTGGTTCCGCTTCGATATGAAATTTGGACTTTCTCCGGGCACATCGATGTATATCGGGGTTGGCTTTGTATTCCGCTTTCCGGGTGGCGGGAGTGGTGGCGCGAGTTCGGCGCCTTAAGTATGCTCAAACGGCGCTTCATCAGCGCGAACAATAGTGTCCTTCGCAGTTAGCGACTGAACTGGATAATCAAGGCTGTGGTGAATGCCACGCGACTCGTGCCTGCGTAAAGCACATTGCACCGTTAGAGCCGCCACCCAAGCAAGATTGCGCAATTCAATAATATCCGGATGGGCCTTAAACTCTGCCTCGAAGTCATGCACCTCTTGAAGAATCGTAGTAAGCCTCCGATGTGCGCGTTGCAATCGCTGATTCGAGCGTACGATCCCAACGTAGTTCCACATTAAACGCCTGATTTCATCCCAAGTGTGCGCGATCACAACCAGCTCGTCAGTTCCTGGTTTATTATTTCTTTCCCAAGGAAGCCCGTGTTTGGGCATTGGCCAAAACGGCAATTGTTTTTCTAAACGTTGACCGCATTCATGCGCCATCACCATGCATTCAAGTAGTGAATTTGACGCCAAACGATTTGCGCCATGAAAACCAGTGCAGGCCGTTTCCCCAATGGCAAACAGGGCTTCAACATCCGTCTGACCACTGATATCCGTTAAAACGCCGCCACATAAATAATGTGCAGCGGGTACGACGGGAATGGGCTCCTTCGTCATATCAATGCCGTGCTCTAAACATTTGGCGTGGATAGCTGGAAAACGTTTCGCCGCGAAACCAGACTCCAAGTGTGTCATATCTAAAAACACGCAAGGGTCACCGCTGCGTTTCATTTCATTATCGATCGAGCGCGCGACGATGTCCCGGGGAGCAAGACTGGCTAGCGGATGATATTTGTCCATGAATCCGGTGCCGTGCTTGTCGCGCAGAATGCCGCCTTCGCCACGCAAAGCTTCGGAGATCAAAAAATTTCTCGCTTGCGGGTGATATAAACAAGTCGGGTGAAATTGCATGAACTCTAAATTCGCGACACGGGCGCCGGCTCTAAATGCTAGAGCGATTCCGTCTCCCGTCGCCCCCGCCCAATTGGAAGTGTATAAATAAACTTTGCCGGCGCCACCGGTCGCTAAAATCGTGGCGCGTGCCATCCAAGAACGTACCTGTCCTGAAACCGTATTCATAACAAACGCGCCCAAACATCGGGGAGCGCCAATCCGCGAAGGGTCCGCTTGATGAGTTGTGATCAACTCAACCGCCAAATGATTCGCTAAAACTTCAATGTTAGGATTTTCCAGAGCCTTCGCCAAAAGTTGGTGATGGATCTCAGCGCCGGTTTGATCGGCGACGTGAAAAATTCTGCGGCCGTGATGCCCACCTTCGCGAGTCAAATCGAAGTCACGGCCTGAATTATCGCGGTCGAAACGAACGCCCCAATCAACCAGGTCACGAATGCGATCCGGTGCTTGGCGAACCATTTCTTCAACGACGTCGCGGTGACAAAGGCCCGCGCCCGCTTCTAAAGTGTCGGCAACATGTTGCTCGAAGGAATCCCCGGTGTCGTGCACGGCCGCGATTCCGCCTTGAGCCATGGCCGTGTTAGTTGCGGGAGTTGCGCCTTTTGAAATCACGACGACGCGACCAAACCTCGCGGCCTTCAGCGCGAGCGCTAACCCGGCCAAACCTCCGCCGATGATCAAGATGTCCGCTTGTTTCTGCATGCTTCGCACTCTATGACTCGCCATTGGGCCAGTAAATCCCCAAGTGCGCGAGGCGTCAACAGGTCTCAACGAGACCGAAGTATTGCCATACCGGACCGATCAAAAATAGAATAAAACCACGGACTTAAATTAGGACCCATGGAAGGTGTCATGAATATAAGAGTGCGTATCTTTGGGCTGGTCGCGGCCGTCGTTGTTTTGGCAATGGCTCTCTCCCTTTGGAAATACATTAGTTTGAACAACACAGTTCAAACAGAAGTTATTACCCAGATGGTGGAGCGCGATGCTGCTGCAATTCGCCAACTGACGGAGTTAGCGGCGCGAAATTTACGCGAGAGATTGTTTGAACAAGTCACGCGCGAGCAGACCGGCCGCCACCTCGGTTTATCCGCAACTACTGAAGAGGAGCTTGAGCGCAGTCTTTCCGCCGGTCCTTTTCTTGCGGTCGCACTTTTAAAATTTGAAAAAGAAAAGTGGGATTCCGCTTGGTCCCGCCAACGCAGCAACATCGCCGCCAGGTGGCCCGACGGATTTTTGAAAGGCATCCTTCGCGACCTTCCAGTTGAAGGTGCAATCGGTGAAAACATGGTTTGGATGCGCGTCACCGATCGGGCGCAGCAACCTGTTTTCCTTCTCATGGTGCAAATGCGGGATGGCAACGAGAACGTTATTGCCATTGGCTTTTTACCGAGCAGCGCGCTTAGCCCCGTTACCGATGCATTCGCCGGCACCGGAGTGGAAGCATTGGTCGTCGATGAACGTGGCTTCGCCTTGGCTTACGGTGAGCAAGCCTACGTAGGTGCAAGTCTTTCCGAGTCCCATCCGGCAATCACTGAAGTCCTCAGGCGCCGTGAAGTGGCGGCGACATTTGCATCTTCCAATCGAGTGAAACAAGATGTCCTTGTCTCTGGCTCAAAGGTAAATGGGACCAATCTTTATGCCGTGGCCACACTACTTCCATCCTCAGGCTGGGCGCTTGTTCCGCGACTTATCATCATCATGGTGATATTCGCGATAGCATTGGTACTGTTAGGAATCGCGTTTGGTCACTGGACTCTTGTTCCGGTTGAACAAGCAATCAACTATCTCACTGGGCAACTAGATGCGGTGGCGCACGGCCGGCCCGTTGGTTATTTTACTCCCGGCAATATGTATCTCGATCCGATGAAGGAGAGTGTTGAGCGCCTGATCGCGAAAGAAGGTGCAACGGCACCGGTGTTTATTCAGGAAGCGACGGCTTCTCAAGTGGAAACCGGAAAGATGGGGGCTTACAAAGAAATGAGCTTAGGGCTGGCGCAGGCTTTGCGTGATCCGTTGGCTTCCGTTCTCGCGCAAGCGCAATTGGCGCGCGCCAAATCCGACCGCGAGGATCTTAAAGAGCATTTCGTTGTCATCGAACGGGAAACCCGCCGGGCCCGCGATACGATTGAGCATTTGTTGAGATTAACGGGAGAGGATCGCTTTCCACGCACCCGATTGGATATTCAGGACGTGGCCCTCTCGACTCTCGCCGCGCAGAAAAATCTTTTAACCAGCCATAACATTCGACTTGTCAAAGAGATGGGGCAGACGGCTCCGGTTTCGGCCCATGCTGGCCAATTGCAAACGGCGATCGAAGAAATCCTTAAGAACGCCGTGGAGTCGATGAGTACATCGGCGGAGAAGCAGCTAAATATCAGCACCGCGCTCGATGATTTCCACGTTCGCCTCGTAATCACTGATACAGGAGTGGGTTTGAAAGCTGAAGCAGTCGGAAAAGTCTTTGACCCGTTCTTTACGACGAAAGCTGCTGAACAACACAAAGGCCTTGGATTGACGGTCGCAAAGGGGATCGTAAAATCTTTAGGAGGCCGACTGAGTTTAGAATCTGCGGGTGAGGGGATGGGAACAAAAGTAATTATCGAGTTCCCGATCGCCACGGCCACAGTGCGAGCGCGCACCGAATCTGGGCTTATCAGGACTGAAATTCTAAAAGGCGATTTGCAGAAGCCCCTCACAGGAACTCAAAGTGATCAGCTTCCTGCGGCGCCGGCATTTGACGAAATCACCATGACGGGACTTAAAAACGGCGACATGCCGCCTCAGGGAGCCGACGGTAATGAAGTCACAGTCCGTTCACCTAAAGTGAAGGAGTCTGGTTCATGAGTTTCACCATTCCGCGGGCCCAATACACGGTTCATATTTTAGATTCACGAGCTGAGAGAGCCGCACCGACAATTTCCATGCTGCAAGAAGCTGGCTTTCAACCATTGCACTTTTCTTCCGCCGCTGCGGTGCTAGCGACGTTGACGTCCAAGCCACCGCACACCGTGATTGTTCATCGTAGTGATGAAGAGCTTAATCTAGAGGATGTTTTAAAGGCGCTCCACGCGCGCCTTCCGGAAACGCATTTCTTGGTCTTGTCCTCGGCTGGGGGGCTTGCCGGCACCTGGCGCGACTGGGGTCATATGATCTATGATTGCGTGCTTTCGCCTCCGGTTCATCCACGCCAATTGATTCAAGCGGTTGAACGGGCGGCGGAGCTCGATGCCCTCCTCTACAGATCCGAAGAATTAAAAGACCAGCTGACCGCGGCGCAAGAGATGCTCGAAACTGCAGATACAGCGCCCGCTCTACCAAAGCCAGAAAAAGCTGCCGTCGACAATGATGCAATGCTGGAGATCAGGGAGGACGCTGAAAGCTTTCTCGCCGCGATCTTAGATGAAATCAAATCACCAGCTGCAGAATTTGAAGACTCACAAGTGTCACTTATCACGGCGGGTTTTGATTTTGGTGGTATTTGGGCACGGTTGACTAAAACAAAATCTTTAGAGGAATTGGTTCGTGAGGGCATGCTCTTGCTCGCGGCTTCGGTTGGCGAGGCCCCGGCTGTGTTTTTGCGTTATCTGCCTAACCGCCGTTGCCTAGTGACGAGCGCGGCTCATCGTGTCCCTGCCGAAGCATGGAAAGGATTGGGACTTAATTTAAGTGAAGAGCCTGATTTTAGAATCAGCGATCTTCGACATCCGGAAAAACTTCCGGGCTTACGTGAAATGGCACAATCGCTTGGCCAAACCAGTGATCTATGGGTAAGGCCGCTCGTCATCCGGGGAGAGGTTCACGGGCTTTTTGTTGTGCTGGCGAATGCTGATAGGCTGCCAGGCGATCAGATCGAAGCCATTATTCGGATTTGTGAAGAGCACGGCCAACTCATTGATCTAAAAAATTACGTTCATTCAATTGAAGTGTATGACCCTGGAACGTTAGTTTTAAATCGGACGTCCATCGATTCTCGAGTGGCGGCGGAAGTCGCCAGGGCCCGGCGAATCCAATCACCGGTGAGTCTGATAATTCTAGCTCTCGACCAGTATCGCGATCTGCTGACACAGTATGGAATTGAAGAGGCGCAAATGGCGCTGCGAGCCCTCGGAAAAATCATAGCACCGCGAATTCGAATGAATGACATTTTAGGAAAGTTTAGTGCTGAAGAGTTAGCGCTTGTGTTGCCACACACACCAAGCAAAGGCGCCATACTTAAAGCGGAGAGAGTGCGCCGGTTGATTTCGGCTGCGGACTTCGGCCGGCTGCTGCCGAAATTTCCCAAACTCACCATAAGTATTGGAGTCAGTGAATATCCTAGCTGTTGTCGTGACCCCAATGACTTGTTCACTTCGGCAGACGATGCTTTATGGCAGATTAAAAATAAGGCGCCCAATAAAGTTTGCGTTGCGACACCTATTCCAGGATTCGTACCGGATTTTGTGCTTCCCAACTAGAGAGGTTTCTTACACCCGTGGCTTTCTTCCGCCCTACAGTCGCAGAAATAAATTTGACAGCACTCACCAACAATGTGAGCCGTCTTCGGGAGCGGGCCGGGCTCAAGACGTGGTTTTGCCCGATGATAAAAGCGAATGCTTATGGGCACGGTGCTGTTCAGATCGGGAAAACTCTTGAGAGTATGAACGTCGACGCTCTCGGTGTTGCCATGGCTGAGGAAGGGCTTGAACTTCGGGCTGCCGGGATTCGGGCGCCGATTTTAGTGTTCGGTCTGTTTGGCGAAGAGAGTGCACGGGCTTGCATAAACGAAAATTTAACGCCGGTGATTTCGCGCGGCCAAGACCTTGACGTGTTTTCCCGCCTTGCTGAATCACCTCTTGCCGTGCACTTGAAATTTAACACCGGGATGAATCGCTTAGGATTTGAAGTGAGTGAAGCCAGTCGGATCGCCACCAAACTAAAAGCTGCAAAGAACTTGTTGCTCAAGGGTCTCGCTAGTCACTTTATGCAAGGCGAGGATTGGGCCCTGCCTGATGGGACGGCGAAACTGCAGGCGCGCAAACTGCGTGAGGTTGCAGCCCATTTTCCCGGAGTCGGCGTTCTTCATCTACTTAACAGTGGCGCTCTCATCGCTGGCAAAACGAGCGACGGATTCGGAGTTCGTCCAGGAATCGCCATTTATGGTGCGGGCTTTGATCGGCTTAGGCCTGCGCCTCTAGGTCTTCAGCCGGTGATGAGTTTAAAATCTAAAATCGCACTCATCCAACATCTAAACGATGGCGACGGCGTATCTTATAACTCACGGTGGCGCGCCACGGGAAAAACAGCCGTTGGCGTTATTCCAATAGGCTACGCCGATGGCGTACATCGTTTATTAACCCAGCGGGCTTCGGTGCTGGTGCGCGGTCTGAAGATTCCGTTGGTCGGCACGGTCTGTATGGACTATATCATGTGCGATTTAACCGGTTTAGGGATGGAAATTGAAGCTGGGGAACCTGTGTGCTTATGGGGAACTCTTGGTGATGCGTCTATACTGGCCGACGAGGTTGCCTCTCAGGCAGAAACTATTGCGTACGAACTTTTTACGGGTGTTAGTCGACGTGTACCGCGCAAATATTTGGATGGTGCTAAATCATGGCTGATCAATGGCTAAAGTATCGCGACCGTCTTAACGTCGGCATAGACCGGATTATTTTTAATATCGGTCATGGCTTCGTGCAAATGTTCTACAGCTCCGGCCAAGCCATGATCTTCGCTTACCAATCCATCAAACTTGTTTTTCAAAAACCTTATCGCTTCGATGAAATCATTAAACATATGGAGTTTATCGGCAACCGCTCGATACTCATTATTTGCTTAACTGGTGCGTTCACAGGTCTGGCACTTTCATACCAGATTTATCTTGGTTTTAATCTAGTGAACGCGACGAATCTTGTTGGGCCCACTGTGGCGCTTGGAATCAGCCGTGAACTTGGGCCGGTGCTGACGGGACTACTTGTTTCCGCCCGCGCCGGAGGGGCGATGGCCGCGCGTCTTGGCACTATGCGGGTGTCGGAGCAAATTGATGCACTTGAAGTGATGGGAATCGATCCCAAACAGTATCTCGTCGCCCCGCGAATAATCGCAGCATTCATCACCATGCCTTTGCTTTGCGCCGTATTTGATTTTGTCGCGATGATGGGTGCGAGCCTCCTATGCATCAACGTGCTGGGTTTGGATGAAGCCGTTTTCTGGGACAAAGTGCAAGCGTGGATCGAACCACGGGATATCAATCAAGGCATGTTCAAATCTGCGATCTTCGGTATTACTTTCGGCGCAATTTGTTGCAACAAGGGCTTTAACGCCAAAGGCGGCGCCAAAGGGGTGGGCGAAGCGACGAATGAAGGCGTTGTAAACTCAATGGTGTTAATCATCGTGCTTAATTACTTGCTTACGAATTTCATTCGCTTTTATTTGATCATGACAGGGAGTGCACGGTTATGAGCGAGGAATCGGCCGTTGCGATTAGTAATCTTCGCAAGACTTTTGACGGGAAGGATTTCGTTCTTGATGGAATTAACCTAGACATACCCAAAGGCAAGATCACGGTTGTGATTGGCTACTCGGGCACGGGAAAAAGCGTCCTTTTGAAGCATATCTTAGGTCTAGTTAGACCGACATCGGGGAAAATTGAGGTTTTAGGCAAGGACCTTTGGGCCATGACCGCACAAGAATTAAATTTTTTTCGCTGCAGACTTGGTGTTCTATTTCAGTACGCTGCACTTTTTGACGATATGACAGCAATAGAGAATGCGTGCTTCCCATTGATTGAACACCGGCGGGATCTTAGTCCCGGAGAGATAATAGAAATCGGTATGCACAAATTGAAGGTTTCCGGCTTAGACGAAAAGCATTACCACAAGCTCCCCTCCGAGCTTAGCGGTGGTATGCGTAAACGCGTGGGACTAGCTAGAGCATTGGCTCTGGACCCAGCGGTTCTTCTATACGATGAGCCAACGACGGGACTCGATCCGATTTTAACTGAAATGGTGGACGACTTAATTCAAGAAACCCATAAGGGCCATCCGGGTTCAACAAGCGTAATCGTTTCCCATGATTTGTTCGCGGCGTTTGAGCTTGGCGAGCATCTAGTGATGTTGGATAAGGGCAGCGTCCTTCTCGCGGGCACGACTGAAGATTTCCGCAACTCAGATATTCCGTTGATAAAGAAGTTCCTCGCCAAAGGATTTAAAACCGGATGAACCTGCTTTCTACACCAGAATTCAAAGTCGGAATTTTAGTGGTGGTGGTCTCCGGCCTCATTGGAGTGATGTCGTTAAAGGTTGCGGAAGGACCTGGCATGTTTTCCGGCGAACGCGGGTACTGGTTTACGGTGGACGACGCTGGCGGCCTAGTGAAAAATGGCGCTGTGAAAATGGCTGGGATAAAAGTGGGTGTCATTCGTGACATCGTTTTAGAGGGTGGTCGCGCGAAAATTTTAGTCGAAGTTGAAGAAGACGCGCGGATTACAAAATCTACGAAAGCCCAAATGAAATCCGACGGAATTTTGGGCGATAAACACATCGAACTCACTCCTGGAGCCGTAGACGAGGCTGTGCTAGAGAATAATAGCCAAATCAAAGAGATCATTGATGGTGGCAACCTTGCCGATGTGATGAAGGAAGTCGGCACGATCGCAAAGTCGCTAAATGATCTTGCGGCAACTTTAAACAAGGCGACCCAAGGGGAGGGTGACGACACCTCGCCTGTGGGCCGAATCGTTTTGAATATTGAAAAGCTATCTAAAGATCTCGCTGAAATTTCCGGCAACAACAAAGAGAAGATTAATGAGATTGTCGCCCGGGTTCACAACTTAACCAAAAACTTAGACACCTACGTGAACGAAACCACTTTAGCGCGAATCGATCAGGCCGTGAAGAATGTCGAGGAGATCACGGACAAAGTGAACCGCGGTGAAGGAACTCTTGGCCGTTTAATTAACGACGAACAAACGGTTGAGGAGCTCAATTCTGCAATCAGCAACGTGAACAAGTTCTTAGGTGGCGCCGACAAGATGGAAACATCATTTGATTTCCACTCCGAATACTTAAGCGGTGTGGATTTAACCAAATCCTACATCGGAGTTAAGATTCAGCCAGGACTTGATCGCTATTACGAGCTAGCGATTGTTGATGATCCCCGCGGTGTTGTGAAATCGCAGACCACTCGCACTGACCCCGTGACGCCACCAGGGTCCTATACCGAAACCGACACGACGGTGACCTATAAAAACAAAGTCAAGCTGACGGCGCTGTTCGCTAAGAATTTCTATGATTTTACCGTCAAGGGCGGCTTGATTGAAAATGCGGGCGGCGTTGGGTTTGATTATTATATGCTCAACCGTGATCTTCGTTTATCGGCAGAGTTTTTCGATTTCCGTGACCTTTACATTCGGGCCTACCTTCGCTACAACGTGGTTCAAGGCGTTTATGTGGTGGCGGGTGGCGACAACCTCGCAGAGGCCAAGGACGACGTATCAAGCGTGTTCGTTGGAGCCGGCATCTTCATCACAAACGATGATCTAAAGATGTTAGCTTCAAAGGTATCTTTCTAAATGACGAAAAACGGTTCCTTCCGGCGCGCTCTGGTTTCAGTTTCGGACAAAACTGGTTTAGTGGATTTTTTAAAACCCCTGGTGGCAGACGGCTTAAAAATCCTTTCCACGGGCGGAACCGCCAAGCATTTACGTGATGCGGGGATGGAAGTTATGGATGTAAGTGACTTCACCGGCTCGCCCGAAGTTATGGGTGGCCGAGTTAAGACTTTGCATCCAAAAGTTCACATGGCGCTGCTCGCACGAGCCCATGATGTCGGTGACATGGATCTACTTAAAGCCCAGGGCATTGATCCCATCGACCTAGTCGTGGTGAATCTTTATCCGTTTGAAGCGCAACTTGGGAAAGTGGAGACGGAGGACGAGCTGATTGAATACATCGACATTGGCGGACCCTCGATGTTGCGCTCGGCCTCAAAGAATTTTTCTCGAATCACGGTCGTTTGTGACCCTAAGGACTACTCAGAAGTGCAAAAACGCGGTCACTCGGACCTGCCATGGCGGAGGCACTTGGCCGCAAAAGTGTTCGCTCACGTTTCCAGTTACGATGCGATGATCGCAAATGAACTCGGCGCTAAAATTAATTCTCCTGAGTGGAGTTTGGGCGGCAGTTTTGTACAAACGCTGCGCTACGGTGAAAACCCGCAGCAAGAAGCTGTGTGGTTCCGCCAGCGCGGTTCGCGCTCGGGTCTTCATTCTGGCGAAATTCTTCAAGGGAAAGAACTTTCCTACAACAACCTGCTCGATCTCGATGCCGCGATTCAAATGGTGGGAGATTTTCAGCAACCTTGTGCCGTAGCGGTGAAGCATAACAACCCCTGTGGAGTTGCTCTTCACGAAAGCGGCAAGATGGCGCTTGCTTTAGCTCTGAAGGCTGATCCAGTCAGCGTGTTCGGTGGAATTGTCGCGGTCAACTTCGCGCTCGATGAGGAAGCCGTGGCGCTTCTGGAGAATGTTTTCCTAGAGTGTCTAATAGCGCCTGATTTCTCCCCGCAAGCGATTGCGGATTTAAAGAGCAGAAAAAATCTGCGCGTGCTGCGATGGCCTGATCTCGTTGAATGCGCCGACCGAGTGAGAATTCGATCGGTTCTCGGTGGCTTTCTTGTGCAGAGTGCTGACGTGATGGACGAATGGGATGACGCTTGGACGGTTCTTGGCGACAAGCCCTCCGATGAGATTCGCGATGATCTCGTTCTCGCATGGAAGGTGGCTGGACGATTGAAAAGCAATGCGATTGCTATCGCTGGCGGTGGCACCACTCTGGGCTTAGGAATGGGTCAAGTGAATCGGGTAGACGCCGTGGCTCAATCCATTTCACGCTGGCATCAGTTTCATGCCGGCAAAAAACATGGTGTTTTGGCTAGCGATGCGTTTTTTCCCTTTGCCGATTCCATCGATAAAATCGCTGACGCAGGGATAAGGTGGGTCATTCAGCCTGGAGGATCGCTTCGCGATGAAGAAGTGAAGGCAAAAGCACGGCAGCTTGGTATTACAATGGTAATGACCGGTAAGCGGCATTTCGCCCATTAGACTTAAGCCGGATTTTAGTCCAGTCCCAAAATCGTCAAGCGGCTTCGTGACAGGATAAGAGAAGTTAGCGATCATATTGATATGAAGCGCGATGATGCGATTTGGCTGGTGAAGACCGGTGGGCAAGTGATTGGCCCGCTCACATTAGCTCAAGTCGGAAAACTTCTTCAGGAAAAAGAAATCTCTGTCGTTGATGAAGTCAGCGAACCATGTCGCCGTTGGCAGATGCTGAGAGACACTCGTGCGTTTGCCGAGATTCTTGAAAAAATTCGTTTAGCGAGCAGCAACAAGGACGAAGTCACGTCGAGCGTCGACGGTAGTATTACCGGAAGTGTCACGGAAAATGTCACGGGCTCCTTTGATGTCGAGATCACGGAAGACATAAGTGCCTTTCAAAATCAGTTAAAAGAAATTGTTTATGAAGATATTCCTGACAGCCAGCGCACGATGGCTCGCGTTCCTCCAGGTCATGCGCGCTTTCAATCCGCCGGCGCCGTCGATCCAAATCGCATTCGGATGGAAGCGGAAAAAAGTTCGCGCTGGATGTGGTGGCTTACAATCGCCGTGTTTTTGACGGTCGCAGGTATGCTTGGTGCGAAGCGCTTCTTGAAAAATCCCCAGAGTACTTTGAGTGGTTTTAGCAATACGGCGAGCCTTGGACTAACTCTGTTTAACGAAGGCGATTACGCTCCCGCGATTGAAATATTAAAAAAGGCTCATGCGAGCGAGCCGTCGCGCAAAGATCTTTGGCTGCCGCTCGCATTGCTGTTGATTCAAGTCGATGGTCAGACTGTGGAAGCGCGTCGTCTCATTCAAAGAGGCATCGACGGGAAAAGCGATAGTCACGTAACTCTTTGGACAGCCATGGGCTTGGCCCATATGGTGGATGGAGATTACTCAAAGGCGCAGGCCGATTTACAAAAAGCTGGGACCATGGATCAGGAGTACGTTCCATTTAAGATTAATGCTGGCGCTGTCGCGCTCCTAAACAAAGAGTATGAATTAGCACGACGAACGTTGTTCCAAGTGATTAATCGCGGTACACGTGATGGCGGAGTTGTTCTCCAGTATGCCGTGGCGAGTATTCTGCTTTTTCAAAGCAGTGGCGAGAAAAGCGCATTAAATGAAGCGCTTCGTACCGTTAACGCCCATCAAAAACAAGCAGTCGACTTCGCTCAGGAGCTAAGACTTGCCCAAACGTACATTGAGTTTCTTAAAGGCGACGATACTGATTTCGCACCAAAATTTCGCCGCATTCTGGATGTAGATCCCAGTCAGACGGACGATTTTAAGCGCGCCGCAATCATTTCGCGCGCGCAAACGGATTGGACCCAACTCAGTCTCTGGTGCAAACAGCTAAATGAACGCGCTGGCGAAACGCCTGAGTCCGTCGCTTTCGCAGCACTTTGTGAACAAAAGCAGGGCCGCTCGATGGCGGCAAAAACCCTAGTTGAAAAAGCAATAAATCAATCGCCAAAGGATCCTCTTCTTCAAGCAGTTTATGCTTCGATCTTGCGGTCCGCCGGCTTTGATGGCGAGGCTAGCGTAGCACTCGGCCGGGCGATTGAGCTTGATCGACGAAGCGAGTATGTTTTGCCGAATCTTCTGCAAGCGCGCTTTTGCCAAGAGAAAGAAGACTTTGATTGCGCCAACACATACTGGATGAAAGTTCTCGAATTCGATTCGAAGCTACCTTCGGGAAAAGTCGGGATGGCGCAAGTTTACCAGTCGAAGAACTCACCGGCGGAGGCCCAAAGACTTCTGCAAGAAGTAGCCTCGGAATCGCCGGCTTACCGGCCCTATTTGCGGCTGCAGCGTCAGATTAGCTCTTTAAAAAAAGGAAATTAGGCCATGCCTAGAAGTCTTGCCAGAATCACAATGCTGACGCTCGGGATTTTGCTTTTTTCGGCGTGTAAGTTGGATCATTCAAACCAATCTAGCGGCCCCCATTTGGATGCCCAGGCGAAAATGGCGAATCGCGATGTAAAAGTTCCGCGCGAGCTGATCAGCCAAATTGAACAATGGTTCATTACTTCTGAACGGAGGCGTGATGCCACCCGCGCGGGAACCGACCTTGAGGTGCTCGGCACTCTCAAACGCCGGCTCATGAATTTTCAGGTGGAGTTAACGCCTAAGAGCGGCAACGCTCTAGAGCAGGGCCTACGGTTTAAATTGCCTACTGGCGGCGGAACGATCGACCTCGCTGATTTTGTCCCGGGAACACGCGGCAGTTTTTGGGTTAAAATGGTCATCAGCAAAGAAATTGTGGATCTCTCAGACATGAAAGTGTTTTTCTTAAGCGAGAGTCGTAAGCGAACGGTCCTGGGCGAGGAGTTAGGATCTGGCTGTGGAAAGCTCGCGGAAATGACGACCTGGTTCACTCATGATCATGCTAACAAGGCGTTGGCTGTATACGTCGCTGATCAACGCTATGTGAGCCTCCTAGCGGGAACTTGGCTTTTTGCCGCGATTGCAAAGAATGAGCTACATTTAGGGACGATCTCGTTCACCGACTCACGCTATCCTTTCTTGCTTTGCCAATCGGAAGCACTATAGTCGAGGTTCAAGCAACGGGGGGCCCTTTGCCGGACACCACGAAAATAGAAGCCAAACAATTCGTTAAAGATCTGAAGGACAAAGAGTCCGTCAGTTCTGTGTTCTTGGCTGCCGATAAGACAGTCCTCACTGATCGTAACGGCAAGTCCTACATGAGTTTCAACCTCATAGACGCATCCGGCACCATCAACGCTCGTATTTGGGACAAAGTGGAAGATTGGACTCGGGTTTTTGAGGCAGGTGATTTTGTTCGGATTAAAGGCCACGTTCAGACTTATCAAAACCGTCGGCAAATTATCGTGCACGATATTGTGAAGGCCCCGGGCGATAGTGTCGCCTTAAAAGATTTCGTCGGCACGGCGGTCGAAGACCCCCATACAATGTTCGCCCGTCTTGAAAAACTGGTCGCAAGTTTCGAAGACGTACAGATCCGCGAGCTTTTGCTTTTAGTTTTAAATGAGCCCGAAGCCAAGGGCCTGATGATGCGTTCACCTGCAGCCAAGAGCATCCACCATGCTTATTTGGGTGGATTACTTGAGCATATTTTGTCGATTTGCGAAATCATGGAATTTTTGGCGAAGCATTATCCATTTTTAAATCGTGATCTTTTAATTTTCGGCGCGATCTTTCACGACATCGGCAAGATTTACGAACTCGCATTTGAGGACGGCATCAAATACACAGATCGCGGCCGCTTGGTCGGTCACATGGCGATTGCTTGTGAAATGATCGATAAACACTCCGGCAAAGTCGAGGGACTTGATCAGGCAAAGATTGATATCTTGAAGCACATCGTGCTTTCCCATCACGGAAAGTTAGAATATGGCTCGCCTAAACTTCCTTCTCTGCCTGAGGCGATGATTGTCGCGATGATTGATGAGTTAGATTCCAAGTTAAATACTGTGATCAAGTTTATGCGTGGAGAACTGGGAACGGGTGAGAGCTGGACAAGACTTAGCCCGCAATTCGATCGCTATTTCTTCCTCGATTTTCTAAGAGCCAAGGAGAAATAGGCATTCAGGCCCGCCGGCATTCAGGCCCGTCGGCCAGAGACACTTGCTCTGTTAAAAAACTACTTCAATTTAGCGTCAATAACCTGAAAGTAAAAGATCCCTTCTAGGGTTTCAGAGGCGCTTAATTTATCAACGTCCTCAATCTCTGAATTCGCATCTTCCGTCAAGTCCGCCACGATTAGCTTTACTTTTCCTTCGATAATCGTGAGCGGTCCCTCTTTACCGACGTTCTTCAACGTTAATTCAGACCCTTTCAAAACCACGTGTTCGTCGCTGTTCAAATAGCTGCCGGCTAATTTCAAGGTTACCATTTTGTCTGATTTGAGAATCTCATTTAATGGATAGCTAGTGTCCAAATTCACGCTTGCCCGCGACATTTCGCGTTTGGATTTTCCGGTCCTGTTGCACAATTCAAAACTTGTCAGCTCGACACCGGCTTTCGTGAGGCCAAGCTCAGCGATTCCGACGGAATTAGTGTAGCGGAATTTTTCTTCAGTTAATGTGACGCCGGTGTAGATTACGCCACTGGAAAAATTATTTGTGCGAGCGCCGCTCATGGCGGCCGCATCGAGTTCATTTTGCTTTTCAAATTCACAAGTGCTGACTCGATATGGCGTCGCGGCGAAGGCGACACTTGAAACTAGAAATGTAGCGAGTGCGGCTAAGGTAAATTTATTCATTGGATCCCCCTTAATGAGAAGGCATAGCCACAATATCTGCGGGATTCAAACTAGAGGGGAGAATTGTAGATTTCACCGCACCACTCAAGGCAGATCGATTGGACGTAAGGGCCCATTGTTTGGGGACCAGGCAAAGTGCTTTTGCACTGCGCAACCACCAGTGGTGGCGCATCGCAAACCCACAGTCTCAGGTAGAATATTCAAATTTTCTTTCAGTTTTGAGGTTTAGAAACTCTTGCACGTTCAGAGTTAGAGATGCCCAGGTAACAAGGGTTATTTGATGGTCTCAATTTCGTTTTCAATTACTTTCAAATGCGATTTCAAGAGATCTTTGTTTCCCTGATTTGGCTCTAGTTGTCTGAGAACTTTAAGAATTTCCTTTTTTTCATCAACTCGAGAGGTCGCTCTAGTTAACGCGATCGATAACTGAATGGCTTCAGCTTGAATAAAGCGGTCTGAGGACCGTAGCTCTTCTTTAATTATCGGAAAGGATTCATACCCATAGCAAGCGATCGCCCGTAAGAGGCGAGTACCGATCTCATTTTTCATTTTGTATTTATAATACCTCTCTTTTATGTCAGCCAACTGAACACTCTTTTTGAGGGAGCATACAAAAACGTGAATGGCATTTGCGGCCCGCCAGTGTAGATCTGAATTTACTTCATCTAAAAGCGAAAGGGCAATGTTCAGTCCTTCCTTGCTCTGTGAATCTAATTTCGAGATTGTCTCAATTGCAGCTCCTTTAGCGCAATCATCGCCAGATCGAGCTAACATTAGAAACGTTGCAAGGTGCTTTTTTACTTCGACAGGATTCTCGGTGTAATCTAAATTCATAGCGGCAACACATCGCAAGCGGAGATCCTTGGATTCTAAATCCTTAATTAATTTTGCAATATGGGCGGCCGGAATTGCCTTTCTCACTGGCCTGGTTGCTTGCGCCATCGAAAAAATTAGAGTGAGTAAACCTGTAACAAGAATGGGGTTCATCGAAATATTTTAAGAGCCGCATGCGATAGCGGTCAACATCCCAATGGCTGATTAACGGAACACGGTCAGAAAACCGCAATGTTGAAGAGTGGGCAACAGTCGCTTATAACGCGATGTGACCCGCGACGTCGCCGGTAACTAAATAGTAAATGTTTATTTTGAGCTTTTTTTGGAGGCGACCCCCGGCGCCTGGAGTTAGATTTTTCACCGCGCTGCTTTGCCAACCGTCCGTCCATGAAGCAGCAACATAAACTCTGCCTTCGTCTCACCAACTTGGCCAGCGACCGCCTCGGCGGTGCCCGTAATTACGAGCTCTTTCTCCGTGCTAAGTTCCATTCCCAAAGTCACCGTGCGCGTCTTATCCATTTCCGCAATTTCACTCATCAGACGAGCCAGTCGATAAGGTGTATCCATCAAGATGATCGGCCGCCCTTCGCGCTTCACATCTCCCATCGTACGGGCGCGATCTTCCCTGTTGGCTGGCAAGAACCCACGAAAAACAAATTCAGTTAAGCGCAGGCCACAAACACTCATAAACGCCGCAAGGCTCGATGGTCCCGGAACGCTAAAAACCGCCACACCTCGTTTTCGGCAGGCG
>JAYSTF010000018.1:0-17237 GCA_043720065.1 Pseudobdellovibrionaceae bacterium
ATCTGCCTGGTGATCCACTTTTCGCCTCCTTGGTGCATTTCACCAATAGGCTAACTTACTAGATTCTAGATTTCAGCTGTGTCAGACGAAGTGGATACGCTCCAGTTGTAGACAACGCTAAAATAATTGCCAAAATTCCTCGTGCCATTTTTCCCCCATTATAAAAGTTTTGCTTCCACGTATGCATGGAGAACAACTAGGGTCATCTCGCCTCCTTCGCAATATCAATGTCCTTGCAAGCAAACGTTGCCGTAACTGTTGTTTAGGGAATTTGCTGGTTTGAATAATATTCATATGGTCTTTTGTTGCGGTCTTAACGGCGTTTTGCTACATGTCATTTAACGTAATGCGACATAACTTGGAGGCTACGAGTGATTCGGTTAGTCATTTTTTTTCTTCTTTCATTTCATAATCTTGCTGCTGCGAGTCCAGAAGTTAGAGCGCATGATGTCAAGCCGGATAGTAACCGAGATTACACAGCCCCGGCGCCGTTTAAGACCCTGCCGCAGCCACCGATATCTCGCCCTCAGTATGTCGAAGAAGCGAGGTTCGATCACAGGCTTTTGTTCGATGCGCTGGACGTGGCCGTGCTCTTTCCGAAGGACCAGTTCAAGCTGCAGTTGCAAGGTATTATGAACAAAGACTGGGTGATTAATGATCTCGGTGCAATTGTTCGCGACTCTAAAGTGGAAATCAATACTTGGCCCATCGTTGGTTTTCGTCTGGCACCTTGCATGGACAATTGCCGATTGCGTTTGATCATTACCGTGCAGCCCAATGGGCGTTCATTGATGGACTTAGTTTTTAACTACAGCCTTTTGAGTCGCGGGCTAAGAACCTTTGTTTTGGGTCTGCAGCAAATAAAATATGATTATGAGCGTGAAACTCAAAAGACCGTCGACGGTCGGGCATTGCAGACTTCACCATATTTAGAAGGTCGCGGAGATTTGGCTCGTTTGGAGGCGTACCGTAGCTTGTTGCAGAAGACTTTGGGAAGCCACCTACCGGATTACGTCGTTTACAATACGATTTCGGTGAACGGACAAGACGTTGAAAGCCGGGTTTACGCGAGTGCGCTTCTCGATGAATTAACTGCGGTCGTAAAAGAATCATTGGACCCGGCGGCGCCAAAACCAGTTCCATTGCCAGCGGTGCCCCACGACATTCAGCCGCTACGCGAGTCAAACCGAACTTGCGTCGGCAATCGGGTTCAGACGCAGCTAAAAAAACTTTCCGCAAATGGACAATTAAAAGGATACGCGTCTTTCTCGAGGGAAATTCCGGTGATGTGTGAAAATCGACGTCAGTTCGGTTACTCCACTTATTCACGCCCCGTTATTAGCGCCGAAGTGGCATTGCAGGCCGCACTTGTCGCGCATGATTTGAACAAATCTTTTATTGATAGAAATTTGATGAATGGTCCCGCGATGGACTGCACGGCCCACCGTCAAGAAGCGGTGATGTGCCACTTCCTCAAATCGCCCGCCGCGAATTGCATGTCCATGTGCACATTCATGTCCAGCCGCAAGGCGGATCTTATTGAGCAGATGGTCACGCACATAAAACCTGACGGCACTGTTGATTTCGTCGAGCCACGAAAATTCAATCAGCGAGCCAAAGATTTAGCTCACATGTCAGCTTTCATCCCATCTTCTGATCGCAGATTTCTCAATATTACGTGTGTTGCTCCTGCTGGTCGTGGTGGCGACGACAATCAAGGTTTGGCTCTAGCAGCTTCCATTGAGTTACGCGGCGAGATGGGCGATCGCGCGAATGTTCACGTTCTTTCTCCAGTCTCAGTTGAAAATGGACTCATGAGCATGAGTGTTCGCCAGGTTGAAAATATGCGAGTGGCAAATATGGAAAGTGTGATTCGCCCGTTAAATTCCACGAATGGATTGATGCTTGATCTTCAGCTTGAAGCCCCGCAACCGGGGCAACCGCAGCCACCTCAAGGTGAGGGTCGTTTAAATTTGCGTTGCGTCGGTAAGGAAGTCATTTCCTATGCCGAACAGAAAAAAATCGTTCCGGGCCAAGTGGCACCGGCAGCCCGGCGTCAGAGCGATGTATATACGGCAACTGAGGGCCGCGATGCAAAAGGACAAAATCAAGGTATCGTCGGTGACGATGCAATTACGGAAAGTTTAAGGCGCGCGGCGAAAGCGCAAGATGCTCCAAAGCCGAAGGCGAAAGTGGAAATCGTTTCAGTCCGACAAGTTCATCATGAGTGCACTGACCGGTTTATCGCCGAATTCCGCGCCTCGCTCCCGCCGACAAAAGACAGTGCTCTCGAGCAGCAAGTCGTGCGCATGAATGATCTGTCCTGCAAAGTTTCTGAATCGAATGTGTCCTACTAAAGGGAGTTTGAAGATGAAGTTTTTTGTCACCATTTTGATTCTGATCAGTTCGAACCTCGCGCAAGCACAAGTTTGGATCGACACCAACACATGGTCTAATGATACTGAGATCGACTTCCAAAGTTGGGTTCGCGATGAATTTCCGTCGGATATTTTCTGGCGCGCCGACAATCCGTATTTTGGCAAAGAAGGCCACCCCTTTAGAACCATCAAAGACAATCCCTACCGCGGGCTTCAGGTGGATTGCGCTGATGCGGTTTGCGCAATGCGCATTATATACTCGCACGCTAGAAGCTTGCCGTTTCGAATGATCGGGAACAGCGGCGCGATATCCAATCGCAGTGAGAGTTTCGGTCGCCCCGGTGAAGTACAGACTTTGAGGGCATTTCTGCTTCAAATTATTCAGGACTGTTCAACGATCTCGCTTGAGAAGAACACGTTTCTAGTCGCTACGAATAAAGTGGCTTCGGGTGATGTGTACCGCTTCAATTATTCAGCGGATGTTTTATCCGCGCCCGAAGGGCGGCACGTTCATATCGTAAAGAATGTGACCTCAAACGGGAATATTCATTTTGTGTGGGCGTCTTTGCCTGGCTACCCTCGGCCGTTCGCTCAGAAAATCGGTGCGCCGGAGCTTGCGCCAATGACGGCGCTTGGTGGAAAGCTGCAGCTGGGTGGGCTTGGATTTCGAAGATTCTATCAGCCGCAGGACTTTGCCCTAAGCGCAAAAGACATGAAGGCGGCCCAAGAGACGCGCGGCCGTGACGATGTAGGGCAAGCTGAACTTTTGGCAGCCTCTATTGCCAGCGTTGCTCAACGTATTGAGGAAGAAGCTGTCGCGAAGACAAATAAAGTCGCGATGGAAATCGCGACTAAACAAGGTCTATCAGGAGATGCCGCCCAAAAGGCCGCCAATGTTCGGGCGAAGGATTTACTTCCACTTGCGCGTCGGAAAATCGCTGAGAACCTCGTTAGTGTTGAGTTTGCAACGGGAATGAACCGAGCCCTTCGAACTGGACCAGAAGAGACGTTGCCAGAAAAAGTTTCGCGTATGTTATCGAACGCCTGCAACTACGCAAAAGATCGCGCGCAGAATGTGGTTGAAGGCCTCGCGGTTCGTGAGCGTCTATTGATGAGCGACGGCCGCGCCCGCTGCATGAGTTCAGAAGATGACAACTATTTTTCCACTCCAGGGCGCGATAAGCAAATGCGCCGCGTGTTCGAGGAAGTGTATCGTGTTTGGTGGGGAGACGAGCGTGCGCCGGGTCTGTCTGACGCGCAAAAAGCTGCTGTGCCTGCGGTGACTCGGGCTTCGATCAATCTCATCTATCCTCATAAGCGTGATCTGGACATTAATGCTGCAGATCCCGCAATGAACGCCGCTCTCTATGCGACTTGCCAGATTGATTATTTAACGCCAGAGCACACGGCGGTTATTTATAAGAACAAGAAAATTCCAGAGATTTATCAGGCCCGGCGCAGTATGGATTTGCGCCAGCTCTGGATTCGCGTGGTGAACCAACGGCTTTCTTTTGATCCCCATGACCCGATTGAGCAACGCTGGGGTGAGTTGAGAGATCTCTACGACCGTTCAAAGGGTTACAATTGTGTTGAGCAAAAAAAGACCGAGTAAGCTCGCCGTCGTTATTTTTCTTGGCTCGGTTTCCGTTGCGGCTCGCGCTGACTTCGCGCTTTTGCCCATAAGCGAATTAAGTGAGGAGAGTGCATTCGAACTCCAACGTGTCGAGTCTCTTTTGCCGCAAAAGCTTAAGCAGCGTATTGGTAAGCCCATTAAAATTTTTGTTACGGCTTCGGGAGAACGGCGGTCAGCTGATGTTGTTAATCAGGTGGCTAGAGCTTATGACTCAAAGTGGCCCATTTTAGGTTCTGCAGAAGAAACCGTTCGTCAGGGCTGCGAGTCACCGATGTCCAAAGAGTGCGCCGATCTTTCTAGCCGGCGCTATTTCATTTCTGATCAGCCTTCATTCGCCAAGCTCGCGCATTTTGAGCGCGGGGTGTTCGGTGATGTCTACCAGCAAAAGCGCCAGCTCTTCATAGATGGAAAAATGCAGCCGCGCCAATCCCGCGTCTATGACGAACGCGAGACTGCATCGGCGCATCAAAGCTTCGCGGCGGCAATGGAGCGATGGGTTCTGGATCGGGAGTATGGCTGCCTTTCCTCGACGGATCCACGTAACCACCGCCCAGCAATGGCTTGGTTTCTATGGCAGCATTTTGGGGCTCAAGATCAAGCCCCCGGATGCCTAAGGCATCAACAAGTTCCTCTCGATTTGGTAGATGATGACACGGACCAACCCGTTTGGTTGGCTTCAAGGGACATTGAAGAAGTTCACTTAGGTTGGGTAAGCCCGGGAAAAGGAATTTTATCGCGGTGGGGGCATCTGATTTTAATTTTGATTACTGAATCAGGTGAAAAAATCGCGATAAATTACCATGCCCACATGAACGGACATGAGTATGCGCCGGGCCAAACGGCAAACAAAATTATGGATGGCTTAATGGGCGAGCACGTCGCACGCTTAATGCCCTCCCGAATGTCGACCCAAATTGAAGATTATGTGGTCGATCAAAAGCGGACTCTAAAGAGCATTTCACTTCAGCTTTCAGAAGGCGAGAAAGCAGAATTGCTTTTCCAAATTTTTGAAGGCTTCGCTTTTTACCGCGGTAATTGGCGTCATCTTTCAAATAATTGCGTTACTCATTTGATCGATCTATTTAAAGTGGCGCTTCCTCATGAGCGCGCCCTTAAGAATTTGGCCACCGGAATCTTAACTCCCGCTGGCGCCATTCGATTTTTCCGCACGGAACTTAAAGACCGCGTGCTTTCGGAGACGCCGGTGAATTGGACTAAGTCAGATTCACTTTTTAATAGCTACCGATGATATTACGGAGCGAGTCCCCGTCATCAAGAACAGGAGCCAACAAAGTTCTCATTTTGCATTTGGCCATCGTTCTTATCAGTTGTGGAGTAGAAATCTTGTACAGGCGTTTGATCTATCCAAAGCATTACTTCGAGCGCTAAAAACCGCATCAACTAGGGTTTCGTAGAATGCGTTCCTTGTGACTTTTAGATCTCTTGCGCCAGCCTGAATCACAACTTCTTGACGCATGACTTTTACGAGGTCCTTATAAGTCACATTCTTATAGCCGAATCTAGTCAATGCTTCACCAAGCCCATACAAAAATCCTCCTTCGAAGTAGTTTTCAAGGCTCGCCCGCAAGGCTTCTCTATGGGACTTCTGGTGGTAGTCTTTCCCTTCCCCCTCAATTAGTGGAAGCTCCTTGGGCATTGCAAGCTTATGTTCGCGCCGAAAAGTGAGATCAATATTGAACCCACCGAAGTCACGATACACAAAGGTGCCGGTAAGTCTTTCACGCCGATCGACCTCTACCAAAATATTTTGTGCATGGGCCTCGACTGTGATCCCGCTTTCTATAGCCAAACTTAGCCACTGTCCTGCAAACGGCCGAATGATATGTTCTAGGACAAAATTTCTTCCTAAAAGTCCCGACTCTCGAATCATCTTTTGGATCGGTGCGAGGGTGTTTTTGTTCGGACTGGTATAGAGGGCAAAAAGCGGCATTAAACGCTTGGAGCTGTTTAGATATGCCGGCGGAAGCGAGCGCAAGATCATTCCGCCACGTCTCATTGCTTTTGGCATCAATCCATAAAACTCAGGCAGAAACACAAAATCCTCCGGTAGCTCAGCACCTGCCGCCTGCAGAATCATCGTAACGCCCAAACTACGAGCGACTTCCCCGCGCGGAATGGTCCGAACCACACCACCAATTTCTCGGTCTAATGAGAGTTTTCCAAAAAAAACTCGTTCAGGATTGTCAGTCGGCCACATTATTAGTGTTCGTGATGAGGCGGTTGCTGAGGCACTAAATTCCGGCCCTTGTTCACGGGCCCGAATAAACTTCGAATAAAAGGCTTCGGACTCAGGATGAACCATCAATAGCAGTTGCTCCTTTCCTAGATATTTTCTTCGCAATTTGAGACCAGAGCGCTCCAGTTCTCTCGGAACCGTGAACTGGAAGAATTCTTCAGCATCAATCCAATAGGATTTAACAGTAAAGATATTTCCCTGCTCAGGTGCGAACTCTGCTGATTGGCTGTTCTGCAGCGCTTCGACTTTATTCTCGTCAAGGCTGCGATTGACATAGAATTGCTCATATTTTAACAGCGCTGCCGCTCCAGCCGGCAGTATTTCTGTTACCCTGGCAAACGCAGCAAGCGGAACAAATAGGATCAGCAAGAATGCAAATTGGCATACATGTGTTAGAATTCTAGTCACTTAAAGCACCCTAAACTCTCTATATTTCTTGGGTCTTTAGCGCTAAGACCCTAAGTAGTATCTAAGCAAACTGGACCGCTCTGGACGACCGAATGACTGAGAAGCGGAAGAATTGCAAATGGACCCAAAACTCTTCGCAGCGTCCGCAAAACCGAGCGCTATTTTCATTCCAAACAAGAAGTGTTAAAATCGGGGATTGATTGGTTGTATTACAGTCAGTCACGACTAAAGCGACCAACAATTCAAATCGTACAATAAAGAATCGGATTTTCACCTGTCCACGCGACTTGGGCTTTCGACCGTAAGTAATCACAATTTGAACTGGTAATCCGTTGCTCGGACGGTCTGGACTTCGCGACCCACTCAATTGCTACTTAGCAATGGTTCGTCTTTCGCATTCCTTGCGAACCCCATAGTTCGAGCCGCCGCGGTACAGCGGTTTGGAGGAAATTTTGGCACATAATAATATTGCAAATAATACATATTAATGGCAGCATAGTAGATGTCGACAACATTGATCTTTGGAAAATTTGAATGGGATGCAGAGAAGTCTGGCGAAAACACCAATAAACATGAATTGGATTTTCATTCCGCGACGCTAGTCTTCTTGGACCCACATAGAATTGTCGCTGTTGATAGCAAACACAGCGTGAAGGAAGAGAGATTGTTTTGCATTGGCCGAATAGGGCGCAGGATCGCAACAGTACGATTTACTGTGCGAAAGCGAAGAATTCGAATTATTGGGGCTGGCTTTTGGCGGTCCGGGAGAAAGTTGTATGAAACGCAAAGAAAAAGATCCAAATGAGCCTAAGGGGAAACTTAGGGCTACGCCGGATTTCTTGCCCCCCCCAGAGGAACTGGTGCCTAATGAGGAAACCATAAAAATAACAGTGGCAATTGATTCCAAAACTTTAGGTTTTTTTAAGAATTATGCAAAAAAGTCGGGGTTAAAATATCAGAGGATCATTCGAGAAGTCTTAAAAGGTTACGCTCGAAGATACGGATAGTAACCAGATCGCGCTTCCTAATTGAATTCCTTAAGAGGCTCGTTCGCCTTGCGAGTTTGCAGCTCACATCGGTAGCTGTTTTCTTTCGGGCAGTTGTAAATGTCGACGTAAACGGTGCGCTCGCCGTTGCGGTAAAGGCGCGGCTGGTTTTCGATTGGTACCACGTTGTATTCGCGCACTTCATGTGCCGCGTCCTGACGTCGTGTTCGCTCGGGGCTAGCCGAAGCTAGCGATCCCAGGCAAAGGCTTAAGGTCAAAATAGAAAGGGTTGTTTTCATAAATGCTCTCTCCTAGATCGCCAGGCTTACTTCGCCTGGGCTTTTCGTTGAAGGGATTCAAGCAATTCGACGAATTGGCCGCGAAGTTCACGGAGTCTTTCATCGAGTTGGGCGCCGTTCATGTTAGCCATTTCACTACGGGCCTCGTTAAACGCCACTAAAGTGCGGCTAACGTCGACCATCTCTTGCGCCATTAGAGGAACGTCGTTTTTCGCCATTTGCGCAATCGCGAGCCAATGTCCAAGGGATCGCTCGACAAATTCAAGAGTGACGGCTGAATCCTCTATGCCACCCCACCAGCGCAAGGTTTGGTGGAGGCGATTCCAGCCCAATTCACGAAAGGGTAGGCGGGAGAGGGAGTCATCGCGAAGACCTTTGGGTTCCATGAAAAACTTGATCGCAAGCTTTATTGAGCCTTCGAGGACTTGAGCCTTTAAACCTATGTTATTTGAGTAACGCAGGGCCGCCGGTCGGGCCTCGCCAGGGACGCCGGTTACTAAATCCAAACCTTGGTTTAAAGACATGCGCATAAGGAGCTCAAGTCCACCCGCCGTGCGGTTAGAAGCCGGTACGACCTCAAGGATCGCTTTTTGGTAGAGGGTGATGGCTTCAGTGGCTGTCTTGCCGCGAGCTTGTCTCAGGGCCTTTTCGAGCTTCTCGCGTGAACTATCAAGGTACTGTTCAAGATCGCGGATTTCCCGCTCATTGAGAGGGCGCACTACAAGGCCTTGAGAAAAGACATCAAGCGCTGTCGCTCGTGGTGTCGGATTTGACGCCGGAGTGATCACCGGGGGTGGTGAGCTAAGGTTCGGAGTGGTTCCAACCTCAAACTGGCCGGCGGCTGCGGGCAGAGTCAAAATAGCTAATAGGGCTGCGGTATATTTCATTTTCCTACTCCTGTACGAACGACATTGCTGTCATGTTGCAGTTGTCGTAACCGGGCCGGGCGTCCATCATAAAAAGAAAGCTTCGCTTCGCATTGCGCAGAAAGATTCCGACGGCTTGCATCGGCTCAGAGACCGCGGTTCCTGATCGGGCGCTTGCATCGTCCAACTGCAGGCGAATTTCGCCAAGACCAGCCATTGAAGGCGTCATGGAATAGCTGCCGGAACGAAGGTCAAAGTAAGCACGGCCCGCGGGGTCGGCGTACTTAACGGGTGTGTCGAGGTAAAATCCGCGTTGGGCCGCTCCCGAGCCGGTGGTCATGCTAAGCCGAGCGGCATCGCGGTCGATGCCTTTGGTGTCTGACCAAGAGCGGATGAAACGAAAACTATTGTTTGGCGCGCCGCTAATGTCGTTCCAACTCACGTCTCCCGCACCACTGACGCGGCGAAAGCCACTGCGGCCAAAATCAAAGTCTTTGCACAGCGGGGCAGCTTGACGGCCATCCACTCGAGAATACGGAGTGGCGGGCACGAGAAGCAAACTTTCTGCGCCGCCCTGGTTTGTGAGGATGCCCGTATAGAAAGCTTCCATCATCGCAGGCAAAGTTAGGAAACCAGTGAACTGGCAGCCGCGCCCATCTTCATTGGTGCAGCCTTGGTGGATCGGAATCCAGGCTTGGCGGCCGCCGCGTTCCTCGATCTTATAGGCCTTGGCGAGCATTCCGCCGCCCATCACTTCACTTACGATTAAACCAAAATAGTTGGTGTTGCGTCGACCGGGCATTTCCGTGACGACGGCCTTGATGAATACCTTGTTCGGGCCGCCGTCATAAACTCCTTCGCGAATGACGTCTTGGGCAGGGGCCTGCAACGCGCTCATTAGGAGGGACAATGCGGCTATCCAATTCAAGAATTTCATTTACGCTCTCCTTTTGCCGGCAAGCGGCCATGGGATGATGGGGATACGAAACCGGCCGGATAAACCCAGCCATTGGTGCGGTAAAACTGACACTCAGGGGTTGTCGTAAACCCTTTGATTCGCTCGATAACTTCGAGAGTTGCATGAAACATTCCCAGCTGGTGCTGATCGACACCGGAGTTCGTGTTCCTAATCCATTGTGAGGCATACCCATTCGCCGAGCGCAAATCCCTGATCGCGCAGGCATTGGCGTGTCCATAAAGATTATTTGATAGCTCGCGGTAAGCGAAACTAGTGACAATGCTTACGACCGTGTAGAACGTGCTGTAGCTGCCCTGAACTACCTTACGAAGTTGGCCGTTGCGGTCCGGAAACGAAAGCATACTTTCGCGAAGAATCATTTTCTGAACAAGTTCGGAGACGAACCCTAAGTACCCGCGTTCAACGCGACGGATATCAAAGGCGTCCCGGGATGCGAATTCACTAAATACGGTTGAATCGAAGACCTCAATTTGCTTGAAAGTGAAGGTCGCTAATGCCTCAAGTATGTTGTAGCGCTGAGCTTCGTAAAGAGCTGGCTCTTCCGGCATATTGCGCGCGAGAGCTTGGTCTAAATCAAGCGCTAGTCGACCGAGACGGCGAGCCACTGGTTGAAACCAGCGCTCAGCGAAATCCGTGTCGTCAGCCAGCGAACGCATGGCTGCGACCAAAACCCGGTTTGCCTGTCGATAGCCGTCAGTACTATTGGTCTTTGAATTGTTTAAGGCATTTCGGGCAGAGAAAAGTGCGGCTTCTAAAGTTGTGCGGTACTCCTCACACTCCTTCTGCCATTCATCGTCTGACCAACGCTTTTCAAGCGGGACGATGTTGTTGTACATGGCGGGGGCCTCTGGCGAAGTCCACTGTTCCTGGGCGGAGGCACTCAAAGTCGCAATCCCAAGGGCGGCGACGATGAATCGGGTGAGTTTGCGTTGCATTGCCATTTTCTTCTCCTGGTTATTCTGCTGGTGTAGGAGCTGGGTTGGCGACAGGGATCTTTTGGGCCGACTTAGGTAATCCCGTCGCCCGGTCGATTTCACAGCTTCCAGCGGGGAACGCGTCGGTTAAGCCCCAAACGCGGGTCGCATGAAGCTTGCCATCTGTACAGCGTAGGGCGACCGTTTTACCTTCCATGTATGGAATGTAATATCTAGGATTTGTGGCGCAAGTCTGTTCAGAAGAACGCTTGGTTTGAGTTTCCCTAAATAGATTTTTTTGAGCTTGATCGACCAAGCTTAAATCAAGTTGCGCGTATTCCTCTTTAAAGAAGAAGCTCAGCTGAGCTGTCCCGTTGCGGCCAATGAGAATAGAGCAGCGCTGCGTGTTGTCCGTGACATGCCACATTTCCACCACGCACTCGCCCGACTGTTTGCCTTGAGCGATTGAGATGTCCATCTTACATAGTCTCGGGCGGCCCGCTGGGGCTGCGGGTGAGGAAGCAGTCGGGGTGGCTCTTGGAGCCACTTCACGGTTTGGCTTAGTCCAATTGGAGCCGTCGGTCTGTACGTCCATGTCCACTCCGCCACGGACAGAGTCCGGCATGGATGCATGAACAGGGGCTATAATCGCCGCTGTAGCCGCTATGCATAAAAATGTAACAAGATCTGTCTTTATCTTCGACAATTTGATTTCGATCCTCTGACCCATTTGGCCTCCAATTGCGCCATAGATTCTCTTTTTGAATTCTAAAAAGAGAAAAGTAATTAAGCTCTTAATTAATAGACGCGAGATATCATTAGAGCCTTAATAGGAGCAAAATAAATCTGATTTTAGAGAAAAATTCTGTAACTACAGTTTCACTATAAATAAGTTTTACACGGAGAGTTATTTTGCCCTTCTTAACCGACCATAAAGTGTGTTACCCGCCTATCTATACATAAGTGGAGGTGCCGGATGAATACGATGTATTGGTCCTTTTTAAGCATTATTTTTGGTTTTGGCCTTTCGGCACTCGATGTTCAGGCTAGTCCCGAGTCTTCAGCGAAGGTATCGAGCGGCCGCCTCGAGGAATACAATCCTGGCGCCAACACGGTACTCGTAAAAGTGCCACTTAATGAGAATCGAGTTTCTGATTACACTCAGTTCAAACCACTCGAGCCCTCGTTTACTCATGCCTACAATCTTCCATCACATCACGAATCTTTATTTTCTCGATCACAAAACACAGTGGGAACTGTTGCTCAATGTGTGGAGACCATGGTGAAGCGAAAAATCTGCGAGGCCGACACGATCCAAAGTTATTGTCAGACCGATCCGTCGCCAATGTTCCAAAGTTGCGTCGCTAGTCTTAAAGAGACGTTCAAGGACAATTGTCTTGAGATGGCCCGCCTTTGCGTTAATCAGCCGAAGCTTGCCGGCTGTATGACCTCAGCAGGGCGCGAGCTCAAGCTTTCCATGTCGAATTCCAATACAATGTGTAGTCGTGAGCCCTCAGGCCTTAGCGACGCGATCGAAATCGTTCGCCGCACAAAAGTAGATCCTACTTTGATGCTAGAGATTCCAAGCGACCGACTTGGCCACGTTCGAAGCTGTCTATATGTTCGTGGTGACTCCGACGCGGAAGCCTTGAAATCGCTAAACGAGTGCTACATGCGACATACAAGTCGAAATAAGCCGCTGATTGAACCTCCAGCGGCGCCGGCGAAAGTTGCAAGTGAGGAAGTACAGACGGCACAGAAGTTGAAGCCTGCCGCCTCTCGGTCCGCACCTGCCATAGAAGGACCGATTGTACTGCCGCGCGGGTTCGTCGTGTTTAGGCGCCAGGGAAAAACCTTGGAGGTTCCGATTTTCTTTACAGCCTCCGACTGGGACTTTTTGCGTGCGGCCCTAGGACACGTCAGCACGGAAATGGAGACTGACAGTGATACGATTCCCGTTGCGATAAAAGTTTTGCGTTGCGCCGATGGCGTCGCAAATTGCACTCAGTATGAGACTGTCACGCGGGAATTGGGCATCACGTGCGAGCAAGAGAAATCCTCGCTTGCGCGGAATTTGCGGATTTTGGTTGGGGGTAAGGCGCCGAAGTCGGGCAAGACCCACCAGATCACGATCCAGCGGCAACTGACCTCACATCAAATTGACCAAGAGAGGCAAGCGCTAATCTCATCCTATCGCCAGTCCGGATTCTGTCCCTAATTGTGAAACTTCTCTCAATAAAAAGTCGAAATTTCAGACACAGCGACAGCGCTCGACATTGACGCGTTGAATTTGAGGCGGTTTTCGGGGCTTACGTCGAGTCGAGGTGGGCCTGGTGGTTGCTCTACTTATGTCTGGGCAGACAAAAAACAACATATTGGGGGGGCATATGACAAATAAGCAACTATGGCGAAACATTTCAGTCGTGGTCGTGGCCTTCGGGCTCACAGCTTGCGGTGATGGGATGATTGGCGCAGGTACGTTATCAAGTGGTAACGGTGGACTCGGTGGAGTAACAGAACCAAAAGTAGATTTAGCGGGTATCGAGCGGGAAACTGCCGCTGCGGAAATCGCGTTGGTAGAGGCGGAAGCCGCACTAGATAGTGCTCTAAAGAGCGGTCGGATTGCATCGACAGGCGAAGGCGTTTCCGTACAGAGTTTAACCGGCTTGCCTGAGCGCTTAAAAGAGGCTTTGGACAAAGTATATGACAAGGTCACAATTCCTGTCGCAAAGGCAAAAGAGATGATTGCGAAGGCCCGCATGCAGCTTGCCGTCGCAATGGCGAAATTGGATCCGAAAAATCCTGCGCATGCGGAAATGATCGCGAAGCTCACTGAGGCTTTGGCAAAGTTAGATGGCGTCGAGAGCCGCCTCACTGGCGTTTACAAGGCCCTAGCGTCGAAGATCGACGTGGTACTAGCGGGCGTAGACCAATTAATCGCAAAAGTTTCAGGCAATCCCTTGTTGTTTCTGATCGTAATGGAACTTCAAGAAGTTCGCCAAGTGATCGTGGATTTCCAAGAGCGACTTGCTAACACATAAACTTATTTTAACTATAAGAATGAAGCCAGGCATTGTACCCATTTGGGACAATGCCTAGACTTGCACTTTTAGGCCAAAGCGAGAGACAATATAGATAGATATTGGTGACAGAAACGGGGGAAGTCTTCAATAGAAGAGCTGCCGCGGCCCTGATACTAAATTCGGGTTATCAGCCAGTGAAAGTAGTGGATTGGCGCAAGGCCATCATCCTCTGGCTGCAAGGAAAAGTGGAAGTCCTCGAATTTCACGAGCAGACGGTTTCCAGTCCTTCCCGAACATTCATGCTCCCAAGCGTAATCCGCTTAAAGACCTATATGCGACCGTACTTTTCGATGACGGTTCGTTTGTCTCGACAAAATATATTTATCCGCGATCAGTCCACCTGCCAATACTGTCATAAAGAGGTCGCCGATAAGCGTCTCACGATCGATCACGTGTTGCCGCTGTCAAAAGGTGGCCGCCATGAGTGGACGAATGTGGTTGCAGCCTGTTCGAGCTGCAATAATAGAAAAGGCAGTAAAACCCCAGAGCAAGCCAACATGAGGCTATTAAAAACTCCGGTTACTCCTAAGTGGCTGCCAAGCCATGAGTTGGATGTAAGGCCAGAAAGGGTCCCCACAGACTGGGAACCCTACTTAAAGGCTATTCGCGGCTGGTCGTAAGAACCGGCTTAATAAACGATGCATTCATTTCTTTCGCCTGAGAATCACGATTCACCGAGCGTGCAGCGCTATTGGTCGGCATATAAACGATCAACTTTTCGTTGCCGGCCCCTTTGGTCATCGGTGCCACTTGGGTTTCGCCAGCAGCTAATGTCAATGTCTCTGGCATATCGTAGAACCCACTCGCTACAGCGCTTGAGCTGATTTTCTTCCAGCTATTAAGCTGACCCGCCAAGAAGTCATCGGGCTCCAAGCCTTCCGTGTCACCGTAAAGAGCTGCCACTTTAATCGCCAATTCACCGTTGGGACGAGTCGCAAGCAAAGAGAGCGGCGTTTCTACCACGGCAACTGTTGAATGGTTGAACTGGCGCATTGGCTGCACATCCAAAACCGCTTCGACGTAACTCAAAGGGGTTTCTTCGCCACGAGCCAAGTCCTCTTCAAACTTGCTTCGAATCGCGCGCGCCTTTGCAGCGTCAAGTAGTAGTGAGGAAAACTCTCTCCCCGCAAGACCGGAAAGATTGCTTCGAGCAATGCCGACGAGTTCCTGGTCCGCAAGTTTGTCGCCGTTCGCATCGAGTTGAACGGAGATCTCGCAGTAGTTCCAGGTCGTGGTAGGGTCAAAAAGCTTTACTGCGATTTGGAGCATTTCCTGCTCTTTGCCCTCGACCATTTTCTTGATAATTCGGTAACCGGCTGATTCCAAATCGCAGTTTCTGCTACGGTACGAATCGGTGATAGTGCCCTTAGGCTTACGGCGATCAAAGCCGATTAAATTAAACGCAAGCGCAACGCCAGATTGTTTGCCTTCGTTTTTCAGCGAAAGTTCTGTGAGCGCTTCAGCACTATCCGTTGCACTTGCAGCGTGCACCTTCAAACTTACGGGCCGAATATCGCTAATGCGAGTGACAATCGCGATCACGGGGATTTTTTGCTCTCCCATTTTTGAAGTCAAAACGATATGGCCATTTAGCTCCGTAAATGGCTGCTCACTTGCGGGCACGGAGACCGTAAATAAAACAGGAACTTGCATAGTCGCGCCCGGTTCTAGTGTGCGAGAGCCTGAGGCTTGAATTTTTAAATTTTCCTGGCCACGGCCGCTCAACGCGACTTCGATCGGCGACGAGGTCACGTTCTTTATTTTGACAGTTCGGCGGATCGTCTTGCTCTCGCCGACTTGCACGTTACCTAATGAGATCGAAGAAGGAGTGGAGCCTAAGGGGGCGATTGCCGCTTCATACGCTCGAATGCGTCCAGCACCTTGAAGTGACAATGGATAGATTTTGCCGTCTTGATCGTTAACGAGTTTTGTCGTCGTCATGGAAATGCTTTTTAATTCTTCAACAGAAAGATTCGGATGATACTGGCGTAGCAAAGCCATCACTCCCGCCATGTGTGGACCAGACATGCTAGTTCCGCTAAAGGCCACGCCTTTGTGCCCTGTCCCCATGGCGGCGGAGATGATGTTTTCTCCCGGTGCCGTGATTTCAGGCTTTAACAAAGAATCGTCCGAGCGCGGTCCTTTGGACGAGAAGTCGGTAATAGTATCGATGCGGCGCGGATCTTCGATCACTTTTCCGGTATTGAATCGGATCGTCACAGGATCGGTTTCAAGCGCCTTCTTTAGGATTTCGCCAACCTCTTTCGCAATCATGATGGCAGGAATATCAACCGTGCCTTCACCACCCATGGCGCCGGGATCGCCGGGAACGTTATTCGCGACCACTGCGCCAATCGCGCCGCCGCCTTTTGCAAGTTGCAACTTCGCGATAAACGGGACGCCACCGCGATCGATCAGTGCGACTTTGCCGTTAAGTTTTGTCTTTAATTCCTCTGTTAGTGGACGGTCCCCTAGGCCGATGTACACAAGTTCGCCGGTGACATCACCCGCCAATTCTATCGGTTTGGAAATCGGACCTTCAACTGCGCGCACCAAAAGATTCGGATCAGCTTTCGTTTGGAATTCAACTGCCGGGAAAGTCCAGTTGTGAGGCATATTGTCGATCGACGCCGCTACGGATAGCGCTTCCGTCGAGGTGCTAGGTGCGCCAACGATATAATCGATGGGTCCTGCATTACCCGCTGAAGCAACAACAACCATCCCGCTTAAAGTGAGAGTTCTAATTGCTTCACTATAAAGAATCTGCGGTTGGCCAAAGCCACTTCCAAGAGACATGTTAACGACGTCAAGCCGATCGCTCGGGTCACCATCTCCGTTGGGGTCGACGGAAAACTCGAGGCCAGCAATCACAATGTAATCCGCTGTTGAACCATCGGCGCCAAAAACCTTGATTGCGTAGATGCTGGCGTCAGGGGCAACGCCGGAATAAGTTTCGTCGTTATCACCAATACCGGCAACGGTGCCAGCAACATGGGAGCCATGGCCGCCTTCATCAATGGGATTGCCGTCAGGGACGGGGAGTTGACGGGCCGGGACTTCGGAGCCCGCATCGTATGCCGTACCGACCAGATCAAGACCGCCGACAACTTTTGCATTTGGAAACTGAGGGTTAGGTTGCGCGGGATTTACCGCGCTAAAATCGGCCTCTTTGCCGCTCCCCCCAAGCATGCGGTGAGTGTAATCGACGCCCGTATCGAGAATGCCGACCTTCATGTTTTGACCGCGCACCGGAGTGCCATCAGCAAGCTTTAGCAACTCGTGAATTTTCGTCGCCTCGATGAAGCTCACGGAAGTTTCTTTAAAGCCTTTAACTTTACTTAAAAGTTTAAGCTGCTGCGGTAGCATAGGTCGCTTGATTACGCGTGAGGGTTCAACGATTCTCACTCCGCGCATTTTCTCGACCGTCTTTGCTA
>JAYSTF010000171.1:0-6459 GCA_043720065.1 Pseudobdellovibrionaceae bacterium
GTCCCGGGTAGTGGTGCGGCGAGTTGCGGAAAGTCATGTGGTACATTTTTTTAGAAATAGCTTTTTGCTAGCTCTACGAAGGTGCGGACCATTACGCCACTTGCACCTTTTTTGGGGCAGTAGGGGAGACGGTTAGCAACGTTCCACGCCGTTCCAGCAATATCAAAGTGAGCAAAGGGGATCTCTTTATCCACAAACTGTTCTAAGTAGGCGGCGGCCGTTGAGCTGCCAGCGCCCTTGCCACTTGAAATGTTGCTTAGGTCCGCATGCGTGCCTTTCATGTCTTCGACATGATCGTCAGTAATGGGCAAAGCCCAAACTTGTTCGCCTGAAATTTCAGCCGCGTCTTGGATGCGCTGGCGCAATTTTTTATCTCGCGTGAAAACGCCGGTGTGAATGTTGCCAAGTGCAACGACAATCGCGCCAGTTAGTGTGGCCACGTTAAATATAGCTTGTGGTTTTTGTTCACACGAATAAACCAACGCATCGGAAAGAACTAAGCGGCCTTCCGCGTCGGTGTTTAAAACTTCTGTCGTTTTGCCATTTCTGTGAATGAGAAGATCACCGGGCTTAAGCGCTTTGGGCCCCGGCATATTCTCAGTCGCGGGAACCATTGCAACGACGTTTACTTTCGCCTTAAGTTCAGCCAGCGCGAATATCATTCCGATCACTGCGGTCGAGCCGCACATATCGTACTTCATTTCGTCCATTGCGGCGGAAGGCTTAATGCTAATGCCACCAGAGTCGAAAGTGAGGCCCTTGCCGACAAAGTGAACGGCCTTTTTGCCTTTTCCAGCGCCGTTGTATTCCATGATGATAAAGCGTGGCTCTTGATCCGTTCCGAGTGCGACACCATAAAGGCCGCCGAATTTTTCCTTCTTAATTCGCGCGCGATCCCAAGTAGTGACCTTTACTTTCGTGCCCTTAGCACGTTCAACGACGGTGTCCGCTAGAATGGTCGGAGTCATCACGTTGGCGGGGTGATCGCCGAGCCAGCGGCAGAAGTTCGTCCATTTGGTTAAAGTTTCGGCCTCGTCAATGGCGCTTGCGACAGCTTTGTTTGCAGCCGAAGAAATCAACCACACCGAAGAGGGCCTCGCAGCCTTCCCGTCTTTCTTCGAAGATTTGAAATCATCAAATTCATAGGTGGCCAGAAACAAACCTTCAACCAGACCCTTCGCCATACTTGCGCCGTCGCGGCCGAGTTTGGTCAATGAGTCTAAGTCGATGTCGGCGGACTCGACGCGGTGATTTTTCAGTGATTGATAGGCCACCGCACCCGCGACCCGCGCGTCTTCGTGTGACTTTCCCGACCCGACTCCAACTGCTAGTATGTGCGTGTAGCCGCCGACGTTTGCCTGGCGGAAAAATACGGATTCTTTTCGTTTTCCCGAGAATACTTCCTCAGCCGCGGTGGCTTGAATTAGCGCACTCACTTCGCTATTGATCTTAGGGAGAGACAGTTTGTTTTTCTCATTACCAGCCGCCACGAATACGACGTACGTCGAGCTCGATGGGCCTGTGGCACTGCGTTTACTTAAGGAAACCTTCATACACACCTCGACTAGACTCTTTAACTGATTGGAATGATTGAGAACAGCTAGCACATGGCGGCAGGGGAAGAAAGCACTTTGTAACGTTAAGCCCCCTCAAGAAAGACCCGAGAAGTTACTTGTCAGAGTGGCAAATCGTGCCCATATTTCCTGTGGTTAGGAGCCAAACAACGTGAGCTTAATTCCAATCGTCATCGAACAGACTCCAAAAGGCGAGCGCAGCTATGACATTTACTCGCGACTTCTTCGCGACCGCATCGTGTTCTTGGGCACGCCGGTAACGGATGACGTCGCTAACGCCATTATCGCGCAGTTTTTCTTTCTCGAGATGGAAAACCCGGAAAAAGACATTCACTTGTACATCAACTCACCGGGCGGAAGTGTCAGTGCTGGCCTAGCGATCTATGACATTATGCAATTTGTAAAATGTGACGTGAGCACATATTGTATTGGCTTAGCAGCAAGTATGGGATCGCTGCTATTAACGGCTGGTGCACCAGGCAAGCGTTTCATTCTTCCCCACGCAAGAGTTATGATCCACCAGCCCCACATAATGGGTGGTGGTATTACGGGTCAGGTTACAGACATTGAAATTCAAGCCCGAGAGATGATCCATACGAAGCGCACGCTGACGGAGATCTACGTAAAACATACAGGCAAAGATTTCGACGTCCTCTCTCACAGCATGGAACGTGATAGGTTCATGAGTGGCGAGGAAGCTAAAGAATTCGGTTTGATCGACAAAGTGGTTGAACATCGTAAATCGAGCAACAAGAAGGCGTAAGACGGATGAGCAAACGCGAAAGCACGAGCACCAATAATTACGGCACCCTTCTTTGCAGCTTTTGTGGCAAGAGCCAAAAAGAAGTAAAGAAGTTGATCGCAGGTCCTGGCGTTTACATTTGTGACGAGTGTATCGAACTCTGCAATGACATCATTGCAGAAGAGCGCGAGCGCGAGGAAAGCACAAAGCCATCACTCAAGGTCCCAAAGCCTCTCGACATTAAAAATTTCCTTGATGATTATGTCATCGGCCAAGAGAAGGCGAAAAAATCCCTCTCCGTCGCCGTGCATAATCACTACAAGCGGATCAACTCTTTAAAGTCTAAAAAGAAAGACGAAGTTGAAATCGCGAAAAGTAATATCCTTTTGATTGGGCCAACAGGGTCGGGAAAGACCCTTCTCGCTCAGACTATTGCTAAAATTTTGAACGTTCCATTTGCTATGGCCGACGCGACTGCCCTCACAGAGGCTGGTTATGTGGGTGAAGATGTGGAAAACGTGGTCTTGAACCTGCTCCAATCCGCGGACTACGACATCGAGCGCGCCCAGAAAGGCGTGATCTACATTGACGAGATCGACAAAATTTCGCGCAAGTCTGAAAATCCCTCTATCACTCGCGACGTGAGTGGTGAAGGCGTCCAGCAAGCACTTTTAAAAATCCTTGAGGGTACGGTAGCTAACCTGCCTCCTAAGGGTGGCAGAAAGCACCCGCAGCAGGAGTTCATTCAGGTCGACACGACCAACATCCTGTTTATTTGCGGTGGTGCGTTTGTTGGCTTGGATAAGTTAATTGAAAATCGCATTTCACAACGCTCCCTTGGTATTGCGGCTGAGATCAAGACTTCGGAAGAGCGCCGGATTTCAGAAAATTTGCTTCACCGCATTGAACCCGATGATCTTGTGAAATTTGGTCTTATTCCTGAATTCACTGGCCGGTTACCGGTTATGGCGATTCTAGATCCATTGGACGAATCAGCTTTAATCGACATTTTGGTAAAGCCAAAGAATGCTCTTACCAAGCAGTATCAAAAGCTATTCAGTTATGAAGATGTGAGCCTCGTGTTCGAAGATCCAGCATTGCGCGCGATTGCCCAAGAGGCAATTAAGCGTAACACCGGTGCTCGTGGACTTCGCGGTGTGATTGAAAGCGCCATGCTGGACATCATGTTCGAGGTGCCTTCGAAGACAAACGTCAAAGAGGTTGTTATCTCTGCTGATGTGATCACTGGTGGAGCTAAGCCTCTCGTGGTTTACGGACGTGAGGCGAAGAAGGACGAAGTAGAGACCAAACTGCCTTCGGATGATTCTGCTGAGTCGGCTTAAAATCGGTTAATTCTTTGAGCGGAATCAAGCTCAAAATTGAAGCCCGTTTCTTTCAATACCTGCTATAAACATCGGCACGCCTAAACCTAGGCGTTACGAGCGATTTTGTCGACGAAATTCCTTTGAAGGTTCATTAACCGAAAGGTTCTTTGACTGCGCCAATGGTTTCGTCACAAAATTGATTAGGCGGCAAGTGAATGCCGTTTGCAGTAGTCCTTTGAAAGGAGCCTGACTTATGGCCGAAACGGGCAGCACCAACAGACAAAAGTTACCGTTACTTCCTTTGCGCGACCTGATCATTTTCCCGCACATGATGATGCCGCTTTTCGTAGGCAGGGAAAAAAGTATCAATGCTTTAGAAGAGGCAATGAGTAAGCAAACGGATATCGTTTTGGCGGCCCAAAAGGATGCTAAGACCAATAGCCCGGAAGCTAAAGACATTTACACTATCGGAACGGTTGGAACGATTATCCAATTGCTTCGATTACCTGATGGCACCGTGAAAGTGCTGGTTGAAGGTAAGAAGCGCATTCGAATTTTAGAATTCCACGATCACGATGCATTCTTCCAAGTTGAAATTGAAGAACTTCCGGAAGCTGTAGGTAACGAAACCGAAGCGAAAGCTTTAATGCGATCCGTCAAGACCACGTTTGAAACTTACGTGAAGCTAAACAAGCGTATTCCGCCTGAAATCCTGATGCGCGTTTCTACGATCGAAGAGCCGGGGGAACTTGCCGACATCATCGTGGCGCAATTGAACCTGAAGCTTGAGGACAAGCAGCGAATCTTAGAGATCGTGAATCCTGCTCAGCGATTAGAAGATCTATTAAACTTAATGACGAGCGAGATTGAAATCCTCGAAGTCGAGAAGAAGATTCGCAATCGCGTGAAGAAGCAGATGGAGAAGTCGCAAAAAGAGTATTACCTCAACGAGCAAATGCAGGCGATCCAGAAAGAGCTCGGTGAGAAGGACGACTATCAACAAGAATTAGTTGAACTCGAAGAGCGCGCGGCAAAAAAGATGTGGTCCAAAGAAGCCACGGATCGCGTGAAAAAAGAAATCAAGAAATTGAAAATGATGTCGCCGATGAGTGCGGAAGCGACAGTTGTGCGGAACTACATCGATTGGATGCTCGATCTTCCGTGGCATGATCACGCTGTTGAAAAACACGATGTGAAACAAGCCGAAGATATTTTGAACGAAGACCATTGGGGTCTTGAGAAAGTAAAAGAAAGAATCCTTGAGCACTTAGCGGTTCAAGCTCTGACAAACAAACTTCGTGGACCGATCCTTTGCTTAGTTGGCCCTCCCGGAGTCGGTAAGACTTCGCTTGCTCGCTCGGTGGCTCGGTCATTAAATCGTCCATTCGCGCGCATCTCATTGGGCGGCGTGCGGGATGAGGCTGAAATTCGCGGCCATAGAAAGACTTACGTTGGCGCTATGCCGGGTAAGATCATTCAATCTATGCGCAAAGTTGACAAAGGCAATCCGCTTATCTTGCTCGACGAAATCGACAAGATGAGTATGGATTTCCGCGGTGATCCGTCGGCGGCATTGCTCGAGGTTTTGGACCCTGAGCAGAACTCAGCATTTCAGGATCATTACTTGGAAGTGGATTATGATTTATCGCCGGTGATGTTCATCACTACGGCTAACTCGCTTCATCCAGTTCCGCGGCCGCTTCTTGATCGTATGGAAGTGATCCAGCTTGAAGGATACACAGAGAGCGAAAAGTTCAATATAGCCAAAAAGTACCTAGTACCTAAGCAGATCGAGATGCACGGACTGGCGGACTATAAGGTATCTTTCAATGACCCATCGCTAAAGGAAATCATTCGATCGTACACGCGGGAAGCCGGTGTTCGTAATCTTGAGCGCCAGTTGGCCACTTGCTGTCGTAAGCTTGCTCGCGACATCATTAAGGAAGAGATTAAGCTCACTGAAAAGGCGAAGATGAAGGGCAAAACCCGTGATGTAGCCGCGGCGAAAGCCAAAGCGAAACTGGTCTCGCACATCATCACACCAAAGAAAGTGAACGATTACCTCGGTCACAACAAGTACAAGTTCAGCAAAGTCGATGCGGTGAACGAAATTGGTTTAACCAACGGTATGGCGTGGACAGAAGTCGGCGGCGATTTGTTGGTGGTTGAAGTTTCTGTCGTTCCTGGGAAAGGCAAGTTTACGGTCACTGGTCAGCTTGGTGATGTAATGAAGGAATCATGTTCGGCAGCGATGAGTTATGTTCGCTCGCGCGGACCGCTGTTTGGCTTCGAAAAAGAATTCTTTGCTAATGTCGACATTCACATTCACGTTCCAGAAGGCGCCATCCCCAAAGACGGACCGTCCGCTGGTATCGCAATTACGACATCGATTGTGTCTGCGATCACTAGAATTCCAGTTAGGAAGACCGTGTCGATGACGGGAGAAGTGACTCTTCGTGGGCGAGTTCTGCCGATCGGTGGCTTGAAGGAAAAAACTTTAGCCGCTCACCGAGGTGGAATTAAGACGATCATCTGCCCTAAGGAAAATGAGAAAGACTTAAAAGAAATTCCTAAGGAAGTGATGAAGGATCTTAAAATCATCCTCGTGGATCACGTTGACCAAGTGCTCGTAAATGCACTGGAAATTAAGAACGCCAAAGAGCTTTTCAAAGCGCGCGGCGAACGCGGTTCCGGCCTAAGAGCGCAGTACACAGGTCACACGCAACAGGACACCCAACACTAGGAAATGTACCACATGACTTTCCGCAACTCTGCGCGTCGTTGAGACGACGCGCAGAGTTGCGGAAAGTCATGTGGT
>JAYSTF010000172.1:0-18717 GCA_043720065.1 Pseudobdellovibrionaceae bacterium
CTCAAGAAGTGAGTTTCGACGGATCTGACGTTGATGGAACTTTGCGCAGCCCAGACGGCGCGTACTTGCTACAGAAGCAAGGTGTAAAGTTCATGCCCCTTTATTAAGTAAATAGGCAGTTTGATAAGCACATTAAAGAATCGGTCGAGTACTTGAGGTAATGGCGATGAAAAGAATAGAATTACAAATCGAGCACTCCTATAAGAATCGATTCGTCGGTCGCCACCGCATTGTTGCTGGTGAAGGTTTGACCACGATCGGCTCATCTCGTGATGCCTGCATTCGCCTTTTGGGCGATAACGTCGGTGGCATGCACGCTAGCCTTGAGTGGAACCAAAAACATTGGTCTTTGTCTGATCTCGGTAGCGAGCACGGCACTTGGATTCAAAAGAAGCCCGTGGTTTACCAAGAGATCACCGAGAGCACGATGATCCAAATCGGTCAGCATTCAATGAAGCTGACACCAATTGTATTTCAAAATGATTTGTTCGCTGCTGATAAGACTTCCACATTAGAGGGCAAGGGCGAGCTCTTTCACCAAGTGATCGTGCGCCGTCATGGTCTACTTGTAGAAAACACGCTTTTGACCGCCACAGGAACTTATACGGCCCGCATTGGCGGGGAGACGTTGGCATTAACAGCTCCTAATGGTCCTGAGTGGGTGACAACGACACGTGAAGGTTTTGAGATTCGCCAGCGTTTGGCAAAAGCCGACGTATTGAAAGAGACGAATCGAGAGAGATTCGCCACTGTGTTTGATCCAAGTCTTCGCGCTCCATTGGGCTTAGCGATGGGTTTGATCGTGCTTTTTGCGAGTGTGTTCTTCTTTATGCCGCAAGAGCCGCAAGATACAATGGTGGCATTGAAGCCTGAGGATCAGAACCGATATACAAAGCTTATTTACGACGCGGCCAAGATTAAAAAGCAAAAAGCCGAGTCACAAAAACTCACTAAGCAAATTGTAGCTAAAATGCCGGCGAAGGCCGCTCCAATGCAGGGCGCAAATGCAAAGCCGGCGGGCGCCGCGGCTCGCGTGGTTAATAACATTAAGTCCTCAGGTCTTCAGGCTCTGATTGGTAAGATCTCCGCTCGTGCTGCCAAAAACGCTTTGATCATTCAAGCGGCAGGCGTAGCGCCTGATGTTGCAGGTGCCGGCGTGGCTCTCGGTGTGGGTCGCACGGTCGCAAGTGCTGCTCCAAAAGAGTTAGGTAATGGCACCGGTGGCGGCACTCACAAAATAGGTGGGGTTGGAACCGCTGGCAAAGGCGGCGGCTCTGGGGACTACAAAGGTTTCGGCGGCATGGCCGTCGGTAACGTTGGTAATGCCACGGTTGGTGCCTTGGATGAAGAATCGGAAGTGGATGGCGGTCTCGATAAAGATGTTATCGCCCGTTACATCAAATCTCAGCTCGGACAAATTCGTTATTGCTATGAGCGACAGTTGAGCGCGTCGCCCGACCTCTATGGAAAAGTTTTGATTAAGTTCACCATTGGGCCAACAGGTTCAGTAGTAACGCAGAACATAGGAACAACGTCACTAAACAACGCCATGGTCGAGGGGTGTATTCTGAGGCGTGTTGCAGGATGGCAGTTTCCCACCCCAAAAGGTGGGACACAGGTTCTTGTGTCTTATCCGTTCTTGTTTAAGAGCACGAGAAATTAAGGGGGGCAGCTTATGCGCGCACAGAATACAGCTTTGAAGAGCATCTCACATATTTGCAAGACGGGCGTTCTCGTCCTTGTGTTTGCCTGCGACGTCGCGGGCGCTCAGACCGCCAAGAAAGTGACACCAGCTGCGCCGGTAAAAGACGAGCGCGTCGATATTTCCGACATCGAGAATAAATACTGGGCGCCAAAAGACACAGACTTTAGCGTTGTGCAAAATCGCACCTACAGCAAAGAGAAGCGTGCGGCATTTAGCCTTATGTACGGTCCGCTAGTGAACGACACCTGGACTGAGGGCAATACTACTGCTCTTGCAGTGAACTACTTTTTTAATGAACGAATGGGTTTGCAGCTCAGCTATGAGTCCAGCGATTACGCTCAATCCGACACCACGAACCGGGTGATTGCCCTTGGCGCGAAACCTGATTTCGGTCGCGTGACTGGTTACTACGGCGTTGGTTTTAACTGGGTGCCTTTTTATGCGAAGATGAGCTTTCTTGGTAAACGCATTATTTATTTCGATATGTCAATCACGCCCACTTTAGGAATGACGACCTACGAGCAACAGCGCCGAACAATGGGCGCAAGCGATAAGTCAGGTCTCACTTATGGTGTGGATGTGACCCAATGGTTTTTCATTCACAACAATTTCGCTTTCCGCATCGATGTTAAGAATCGTTGGTTTCAAGAAGCAGTCGTGAAGTTTGATACCGATGGAAGTGCGGCTGAAGGCACAATACTTCGCGACAAGTCATCGGATAATACGTTGTTTATGTTCGGCGGCACATTCTTCTTTTAAGGAGTAAGGCCATGAGGGCGATTAGATTTTTACTGATCCTAGTGATCCTTTTGATTGCGACGCCCGGCTACGCTGGTCTTCGTAATCCCCATGAGATCGTGGAAGACTCTTCAGTCGACACCACGGCCGGGGATTCCACTTGGACTGAGAACGTCACATCAAAAGTGAAGACATGGGTATCTGACAAAGTGGACACGGTAAAAACTTGGACTGGCAAAGAGCCTGTACCGGCTGTAGCGATGCCCACCAAGCCCCAGCCTCAAGCTGAGCGCCCTGCGACTGTTGATGCAAAACCTGTCGTAACGCCAGCCCCAGTCGTGAACACTACAATTCAGGACGTGCGTAAGCGGTTAAATGCCGAAGGCGTCTCTTCTATTTCAAAACCCGGGCGTAAAGCTCAAGGCAAATTCAAAATGACGAAGGCCGGAGTGCCGGTTTTCCCCATGGCTATTGAAAAGATTCCGCGCCTCGATGTTGGTTTGGAGCCAACGATTTCGCGCAATGATTTTTTAACTAAAGACTATCACCTGCCAATAACTGAAGTGGCGGACGTTCCAGCATTGCCGAGTCCGAAATTTATATCCGATGCGGAAGTAAAAGCGGTTTCATCAAAACCAGTGATTGCCGCGATTCCAGCGCAAGATTTGCAGAAGCAGAATTTCGGCATTGATCAGATCGTGACGCGGGAGTCGATCTTAAGTGCAGTTCCTAAGATGAAGGCTGTAAAGCAAATTCAGGAAAAGCCATATAAGGAGCTAAGTCCGACTCAGCAAGCCATGCTGACGGCTTTAATTCTTTATAATAAAGGTGACCGATGCCATGCGGTACTTGGGTTGTTTGATCAGCTCACTAATGAGCAGCGCTTTGCCAATGAGGCAACGTTCCTTCTTGGCACCTGTGCTGCAAAACTAAAAATGCGATCTCTAAGCTTCGAGCGATTATCTTCTCTGGTACGCGCGGAAAACAAAGAATTCGGTGCCGAGTCCTTATCCCTTCTCATTCAAGACTTGCCGGCAGAATATGAAGTTCAGTTTTCAAAATTGATTCGTGATTTAAAGGACAAGAAACTGATTCCAGAGACGGGCGTCGATGAGGTGAACTACCTCGCTGCTAAAGGCGCCTTTAAAGAAGGCGTTTACCAGGAAGCCCGCACATTTGCTGAGAAGGTTACGGAAGCGTCACCCCGTTACGGCAATGCGCAATTTTTGATTGGCCTTTCTTGGTACAGTTTAGGAAACACGACAAAGGCAATTGGTAAGCTCGAGACGCTCCGCCAATGGATGACAGCTAAGGGCAAGACTGACAAGAATCTTAATTCTTTATCTGCTGTAAATTTGGCCCGCATGCGATTCCAGCAAGGAAAGTTTAAGGACGCTCACGCTTTGTACATGGCAATCGACAAAGATCATCCGGTTTGGGTGCAAGGTTTAATAGAGCAGGGTTGGGCACAGCTTGCGATGGACGACTTCTCCGGCGCCATCGGGAACATGTACAGCTTGCATTCACCGTACTTTAAAACGGTTTATAAACCGCAATCCTTCGTCGTTAGAACGATTGGCTATTTGAACATTTGCCAGTACGGCGATGCTTACCGCACTCTTTCTTGGTTAGAGAGTGAGTATCGGCCTTGGTCGGATGCAATATCCAGCTACGTGACCCGCAAAAAACTCGCAAGCGATTACTATGAGACCACTCGCGAATACTTAAAAGGTAAGAGTGACGCCGATCAGGATGGATTGCCATTTCAAGTAGTGAGAGAGATGGCCCGCCAGCGCGAATTCTTGAACCACCAGACATCGCTTAACGAAAAAGCCGACGAGACAGGCCGCTACGACACCGTTGAAAAACAAATGTTGGAGGAGCGCGCCGCCCTTAAGAGCCGAGTGGCCAAAGCAACAGCCCGCTTTAATGAAGCGAAGGGAAAAATCGGTCGCGCTGCAAAAGATTCGGTTCTTGCTACCCAGATTGACCAAATCAAACAGCAGCAAAAACTTGAGCGTGAGACGGTCATCGGCCTTCGCCACCACATTGAAATGATCGATCAGAGCCGTAAGGCCTACCAGGCACTAAAGACCCAAATGACTCAAAGAATAGATAAAGAGAAATATGTGCTGCGCGAAAAGGCGGGCCGCAATCTTGCCGAGACTTTGATTCAGCTTAAAGGCGAAATGGCTTTAGTTTTAGAGAACAATGAATTCTTGCGCTATGAAGTATTCGCCGGAAGCGGCGAGAATATTCGATATCAAGTGGCCGGCGGCCAAGTCGCCGAGGCCAACCGGGTTCCTGCATCAATTAAGCCTTCGAAGTCCATGAACTGGAGTTTTGATGGTGAATATTGGGAAGACGAAATTGGCAGTTACCGTTCATCTCTCAGGAACAATTGTCCTCAATTAGGAAAAATGGATCAGTTTTTTAAAGATAAAGAATCCGCAGAGGCCGCTGAAAAAGGCCAGGCTGCAATTGAAAAAGGAGTGGGCCGATGAGAATCAATAAAATTTTAGCCGCTGTTCTGGTATTTCTGCTGGCGCAAACGGCTCAGGGCCGTACTGACGTGCAGGCGGGACTTGAGCAGCTGCAAGAAAACGCAACTAACAGCAAATCAAACTACGACCAGTATAAAGAAAACATGGAGATCTCAAGCGGCAATGTGGTTGAAACCACCCAAGCCATTAAAGATCTTCGTGATCAGCGCAAGCAGCTCACCATGAACCAATCCAACATCGAAAAGAACAAGATGGCGCTGGATAAAATGAAGGCGAAACTCGTGGGACACAAAACCACTGAAGCTGAGAAGCTAAAAAAGGAAGAAGCGCAGATTGCTGAGGTTCGGGTCGTCCTCGATAAGCTCGAGGCCAACAAACGGCAACGTGAAATGAACTTGGCAGCCTATGAATCAAAGATCCAAGAAATCGACAAAGAAAAGACAGAGTGGGATTCCCAGCGCAAAGCTGCAGGCGAACTCACTAAAGATCTCAGTACCAAAGAAACCGAGGTTCTCGCTGAGCGCGAGAAGTGGATCGAAAAGAAGAAGGGCTATCGTGGCGAAGCCATGAAGTGGTACAAGCAGGCGCAAAATGCTGAGCAGACTCAAGCGAAGTTTAAGAAGATCAAAGACTAAGCCAGGCAATCAGATTGCCCGTTCATTCGATTGCCTGCGCTTTGCGAGGTGTACAGTTCGTAGTACTTTCCCCGCTTCGCCAAAAGCTCCGCATGCGACCCTTGCTCAGCAATCTCTCCGCCACTCAACAACACAATACGATCGCAGTGAAGGACAGTAGACAGCCTATGGGCGATGATAAGGCTGGTTCGGCCGCTCATAGCCTGTTGAGTGGCCTCTTGAATGAGGCGTTCGTGGACGGAGTCGATATTGGCGGTGGCTTCATCGAGAATCAAAATATCTGGATCGAAAGCAAGCACTCGGGCAAACGCGATCAGCTGCCTTTCGCCAGCGCTCAGGTTGGCCCCGCGCTCCTCAACCATAGCGCTTAGGCCGCCCTCGTGGAGGGCCAAGAGGCGCTGGCAATGAGCTCTTTCGGCGGCGAGTTTCACTCGGTCTGGACTAATCTCTGGATTCATTAAACAAATATTGTCTGCAATAGTGCCACGGAACATAAAGTTGTCTTGCTGAACTACGCCCACGCGGCGCCGCAAACTTCCGGCAGCGAATTCCGCAAGGGGAGTGCCGTCAACTGTAATGATACCGCTATCAGGATCGTACAATCGTTGAACCAAGGAAATTAAAGTGGTTTTGCCGCTCCCGGTGCGGCCGACGAGGGCTACGGATTCGCCCGCGCGGATATTTAAGCAAATGTTTTTTGCAGCCGGTTGAGCGGAGCCAGGGTAAGTAAAAACAACGTTCTTAAACTCAACGGCTCCCTTTAGCCGTTCATTTAAAATTTTACCTTCCATTTTTTCAGGCGGTACATCGAAAATTTGGAATACCCGATCCGCACTGGCGAGGGAATTCTGCAACTGATTGTATTTTTCTAAAATTCCCCTTAGCGGCCGGAAAAATCCCTGCACCAACAAAACGTACGCCGCCAGTTGGCCAGCAGACAGCGAGAGTTGCTCGCGAAACCCCGCACCGACCAAGAGTGTTAGCGCGATGGTTCCAACGTTAAACGCCTCGACAACAGGCCAAAGAGTAGCAAAGAGTTTTACGGTTTCGAGTTGCAGATCCTTATACTCTCTCGACAGGCGATCAAAATTTTCGCGAGACGGCCCGCCCTGGTCGAAAAGCTGAAGCACCTTCATCCCCATAATCGACTCAGCCGTAAAGGCGTTGATCATGGCTAATCGCCGTTTCGCAGCACCGAATTTTACGCGAATCACGCGGCTTAAGCGATCGCAAGCCCATATGAGAGGGGGAAGTAAAAGAGCGACCACTAAAGTTAACCAAGGTGAAACAATTAAAAGCGCCACTACGATCGAAGTGATTTCAACAATACCAATGAAAATCGCGGTGAATCCCTGGCTGAACAGTTCGCCTAAACTATGAACGTCGTTTGTCACGCGGGTCATGACTTTACCGGAGGAAGTCTTATCGAAAAATGAAGCCGACAGGCGCTGCACATGCCTCAGCAACCGCTCTCGGATATCATAGAGAATGAGATTTCCAAGACGTTGGATCGTTAAACTCTGCGCGAACGCAATTGCGGCGCGGAGCAGCTCGCAAATCGCGAAGAGTCCCGCAACCCAATAAATAACATTCCAGTTGCTCTCCTTAATTCCGTGATCAACAGAATAGCCAAACAAAAGCGGCAGCGCGCGACCGACAAGTGTGAAGCAAAGCACCAGCACGAGAGCCAAAGCAATCCGCTTTGGGTAAGCTTTAAGAAATGGAATGAGTCGTAGGCCAAGGCGACGGAACGTTAATTCGTGAGCTACATTATCTTCGACCAGGAAGTTTTGCTTCACGGGGTTCCCCCCGAATTCTGCAATTCATGGAGCTGCCGGTATGTCGGCGACGAATAGAGTAATTCCTCGTGCGACCCTAGCGCTTCGACCCGTCCCTGATTTAAAACTAGGATCCGATCAGCCCAAGATAAATTAGCAAGACGGTGAGAGATAACAATGGCGGCACATCGGCTACCCTCGCGTAAACGCCGCCTGAGATTATTTAGAATCGCCTCGCCGGTCTTTGCATCGACGGCACTCAAAGCGTCATCAATGATCACAAGAGGGCTCGTGCGAATCAGCGCTCGGGCTAAAGTTACGCGCTGGCGCTGCCCACCGGAGAGATTAACTCCTCGCTCACCAATCATCGTTTCAAATCCATCGGGCCAGCTGCGAACCTCGTCGTCCAACTTCACTAGCTCGGCGGCTTGATGAATATCCCTAGAGGTCGAACCAGGTGAACCAAACACGATATTTTCGCCAAGGGCCCGCGTGAAGACAAAAGTGTCTTGCGGCACCATGCCGATGAGGCGCCGCAAACTGTGTTTGCGAATATTCTCAATTGGTAATCCATTGATAGCAATTTTTCCCGCCGGCAAAGGATACAAATGGCAGAGTGCTTCAGCCAACGTGGATTTGCCAGCACCAGTTGGCCCTACGACGCCTAACACTTCACCTTTATTAAGTTGAAAAGAAATCTGCGACAGCGCCGGTCTCGTTTCGCCAGGATAAGTGAACGTTAAATCTTTCACTTCTAATGTTTGCAGATCTTTCGGCTCCGCTTGTCCGTTATCGGGAGTATCGAGGGTTTGGTTTAGCAAATCTTTGATGCGCGCGAAAGCGGCTCGGCCCACTTGGAAGTGAGAAAATGAAATTCCCAAACCTTCCATCGGCCAAACCATTTTTTGGATGTACTGATAAAACGCGAAGAATGCACCGAGTGTAACCGTGCCTGCCATAACCGGACCAGCACCAATCACGATCAATATCACGCTTCCTGCGGCGGCAGCGATTTCAAGACTTGGACCAAACGCGGCATCAACTTTGGCCACGCCATAACAGGCGTCCATATATTTACGCGAATGCAGATTAAAGAGACGCGTTTGATTCTCCTCTTGCGCATAACTTTTAATGACGCGAATTCCGGAGACGATCTCTTGCGCGCCGCCGGCCATCTCGGCAAAGCTGGCTTGTTGGTTTTGGTAAGCCTTTTCCGTTCGGCGCAAAATCCTGTGCACGACAAAGGGAACGAGCGGCAACAAGATCATACATCGCCAAGTCCAATCAGGAGAAATATTCCACATCAATACTGGAACTATCAGAAGTAAAAACAACGAGTCGAAAAGTACCAGCATTCCAGGGCCCACGGCCATACGGAAGGAGTTTACGTCATTATTAATCAAACTCATCAGTCCGCCCGTTGTTTGGCGAGCGAAGAACGACGGACCAAGGACAGTGAATTTAGCAAACAACCGATTGCGCAAATCTTCCGCGACCGAGTGATGAAAGCGGCCCCAAAAGAATCGCCAACCGAATCGGAAGACGCCGAGAGCCAGCGTCACTGCCAATACAATTCCTACAGTTCTAGCGACTTCATTAAAAGGTTTTTCGCCAACGATTTGATCAATAGCGCGACCAATGAGCAGAGGTGACAAAACATCGAGTGAATTTGTCACTAACAGCGCTATTAGTCCTGCAGAAAACGGCCGCCAGTGAAGGCGAATGTAAGCCCTGTACGGCTTGTCGAGAAAGGGATCCACCATGTGAGTGGACCAAGACTACTGGAACTACTTTATAGGCTCAAGCGCCAATTCCAGGTAATGCCGGAAGTCGACGAAGGATCCTCGCACATTTAAATACTTCGCATTGTCAGAGTGAAGAACCGGCTCTAATACTTTCTGGAATTTTTTGTTAGGACTCATAAAGAGTTTTGTAAGACCCCACGTCGTGGGTACTCCCATTACAGTGCCAATCACGGTGTCGATAAAGATCCCGATGGTTCCGACGAAATAGGAAGCGATTCCGCCGCCAAACTTCTCAGCGCCAGAAGTCACGGGGGGGCGCCCTATAAATTCTCTCTTGCGGTGACAAATCTCGTCCCAAAAGATAAGCTCTCAAGTGGGGGATTTATGAGGCTTGCTTTACTTATAGCCGCTTTCTTGGGCTTTACAGTCACCGCCGGCGCCACGCCCTTCCGCTACGCCAAAGTAACGGCAAAATTGAACCGCCAATACATCGACCTCTCAGGCCTGGAACCCGTAATGAAGCTTGAAGAAATTTGCACTGGCGAATTAGAGATTCCAGTTCAAGATTTCGTCAACCCGCCCGGCGACAGAGTAAGTCCCGATGTAAATGAAGTTAGTTGTATGAGTGCTTATTTAAACAAACGCGGAAGTCTCAACGTCGGCGCGAGCATGCACATCCGCCAAGATGAGCGCAAAGGCTTGCTTAAATCCATCACTGGTTGGGTTTACTTTCTTCCCGACGAATTCTTAGGCGTAAACCCTCCCGATTATTCAACTCTTCCGCACCACACCGGCTCAGTCGCAACCAACGCACTCGACCTCGAATACATTCAAATGTCCCTATGGACGGGCGGCCCCCAAGTCTGCGCCTACGACGGCGACAAACCCATCTGCATGCTCGGCAACACCTTCCTTGTATCCATTGAGATCAACGATAGCCGAATTGATCTAGGCGACGATCTAAAGGTAAACCCGGATGTTAAGGGCAGTAGGGGGCAATGAAATCGCCGACGATAGAACTGCCATTCCAAGTGTAATTGAGTCTTCCAGCGACATTAACTCCGGAGACGGAATCCAGCGTTACGAAGCTGACTCCATAGTTGGTCTGATAGAATCCGGAGGGGTTAGTGGGACTGTTGATATTTTCTCGCCACGTTACAAAGTCGCTCATATTCACATCAAGATGAGTACTAAAGAACCCGAGATTAAGGCCAGGCTGGGTCGCGGCAGTCGAGAAATTTGTCAGACAAGAAATCGGCCCGGTTGTGAAAATCAAAACGTACCATTCTTGTTGAGCGGGATTGCCAAAAAACATCTCGCCGCGCATTACGTGCTTCACCACTGCATAATTGAGAGTAAAAGGAAGGGCGCCAACGCCGTCTTTTTGAATTGTTCCGGAGACGGGAGTGGAAAGACTAGAGGAGGCTACTTCTTCAGCGTTACCGCCCGGTAAACTTGCGCCACTGCCACCACAGGCAACAATTGAAACGGAAGCGATCAGTACAAAGATGAGACGTTTCATTTTATTCTCCACCACTAAGACAGTAGATCAAGCTGCAAGAGACCGGCCAGCCATGTCGCGCGAGAAGAATAATCTTAAGTAAATTCAATTACTTATGCTGCCTCACTTTGAGGAGGAGGGGATATGTCGAATGAACTGTCATACGGTTTTGAGAAAGACTAGTAACTCCTGGATTTCACTCGACCATAACCAGGCACCGAGAATGTTACCATGTATAGCCCTTTGGCACTTAAGGCCTGCTAATTGAGCTATCCTCCAGCAGTCTCTCCCGAACAAGGTAGCTTCCAAGCTACCGCTTGCTGTTCTGGAGTAAGGGCAACCTATATGTTGTCCTTGTTCCAGAGGTAGTGAAGTGAGTGTCATCAAGAGATCGCCGGCAACGTAAACATTGTCCTTGTTTGCGAGTCCCTCTAAAGCGGGATCAACCAAGTTTGAGACGCGTGTCTTGAATCAGCCTCTCAAAGCCGGTAGGAGACCCAAGGTAGCATAGAAGCTACCTTGTTCTGGAGTAAGCGAAAATAGGGAATGGGCGGAACCGTCGGTGGCGACAGCTACCAAACTAAGTGACCCGCCCCGCGGGCGGGTCGTAAATTAACCGCGAAATTCGAACATGCTTAAGATGTTTCCGCTTGGGTCGCGGAAGTCTGCGGCGTAACCGCCTTCACAAACGGAATGAACGTCTTTAATAAATTCAACGCCGCGTTTTTTCATTTCCGCGACCACGCCATCAAGGTCAGAAACGCTGGCAATCAAAACTCCTTTGCCATCGATCTCCGCGCCGGTGACCATTCAAATTAAAAGTGGTCCATGCCGGGCTCTCTTCTTCTGATGTCAAATTAAGCACTTCTTTGTAGTACTGAATGCTTTTCGTCATATCGCGCACCATGTACATCGTCCCGTAAGTGCCTTTGAAATTCTCTCCGAGACTCATAAACTGCTCTTTGTTTGAAGATTTTAGTCTGCTAAATTTTGTTAGCCTCATGCTCAAAACCTTACAATACCGGTTGAGCCGATTGAATTTTTGTAAAGGGACGCGTAAGACAATCCTATGAGTTCAGCCATCAAAGTAGCAACGGTGTCGTTTTTGATCCTCATGGCCGCGGGATATTTTGGGGCCTCTCGTCTATTCCCGGTGTGCGACTTCTATGGGGGCATGTCCGGCAATAGTGGAATTACTAGCCGAAATTGCGACTGCCTTGGTTTTAAGCTTACTATTCGTGACGAAGCCTCTGTAGATGGAATTACAGAACGAGTTTGCATTGGCAAAGCCTACCCGCGATGCTTTAGCGGGAACGGGCTAGTAGCTTGCGAATCCATCTCTAACCCGGAGCCCTTTGCCTGTACGTCGGACAGCGATTGTGCGATCGCGGACACGTCCTGCTGCCCCGACCTCGCCGTAAATATAAAATATTTACTCAAATACAAAAGTGCATATGATCGCGCCAAATGCGCGGCTATTAAGTGCGCGTCGGTTCGAGCGGCATGTTCCTTTAACGTCTGCATTTTGCTCTCGCGCTGACGAGCATAAAAAAACCCGGGTGCGAACACCCAGGTTTTTTAGCTCTACATAACGATAATTACTGCTTCAGCAGATTATTTACGTCGAGCTGGCCACCGGAAACGCTTTTGCCGTTCATGGTGGTGGTTTTCTTGACGCTAGAGATGATCGCTTCTTTTACCTGGCGGAAGTCCTTCTCAGGATGAGCCGACCAGTAAAGAGCGGCGGCGCCCGCGACGTGCGGAGCGGCCATTGAAGTTCCATCCCAAGTGATCGTCTGGCCGAGGAAGCTTCCGATCGTGTCCTGATATCGGCCTTGCGGGATAGTGGAATAGACTTTCACGCCGGGTGCGGCGAGGTCTACGCTCTTTAATCCCCAGTTTGAGAAGCTGCCGAGTGCGCCCGGCTCGTTAATCGCGGCAACAGAGATGATATTATCATTCGTGTAGCTCGCGGGAACAGCAGGGCGGCCGTCGGTGTCGTTGTTGTAGCCACGGCCGCTATGACCATTGCCTGCGGCAGCGACGAACAAGACGCCTTTGCTTTGCGCGTAATCAATTGCCTCGCGCAAAATTTTGGAATCGGGATCATTTGGATCTTCGCCCTCTGAACCCCAAGAGTTCGAAGTCACTTTCGCGCCATTGTCGACGGCGTACTTGATCGCCATAACAGCATCCGCTGAAGAGCCACCCTCATCGCTGATAAAACGAAGAGCCATGATCTTCACGTTCGGTGCAACGCCGGCAATTCCTTTGCCATTGTCAGCCCGAGCCGCAACGTTACCAGCGCAGTGTGTACCGTGACCGGGATTGCCGCCGTTAATGATTTCCAAGAAATCCTTAGCATGCTTATCGTACGGCTTATTATCCTTGGAGGAAAAATCCCAACCAACGATGTCATCGATGTAGCCGTTGCTATCATCGTCGACGCCGTTCTTCGATTTATCGACGCCTTTTGCGTCCACACCTGTTTCGCCGGGGTTCTTCCACATATTGTCGACAAGGTCCTCATGGGCGTAATCCACGCCAGTGTCGAGGACTGCAACAATCATCGTTTCAGAGCCGCGGGTTTTTTCCCAAGCGCCCTTAACGTTATTTTGATTCATACCCCATTGCTTAGTGAACATCGGGTCCGAGCCCGTTCCGCCACTGCCATTGGATGGGAAATCAACGTTGTCAGGACCGGAGGTCGCGGCGGGCTTTGCAGCCAACCCAACATTACGCACCTTGGCTAAAGCGCGTGCTTTTGCCAATGACGGGCTCACTGAGGGGTAGAGCTTATAGTTTGGTTGCGCGTACATGACGCCTTTGTTCTGCATTAAAGCCTGCACCCTGAAGACATTCATGGATTCAGCCGGGATTTGCACCCTGTGCCAGTCATTAAAGCCTAAGCGTTCAACCTTAGAACCTTCTGGTAATAAAGATTGGAGCTGAAGCCGGCTAGATTTTCCGGGCGCCATTTTAACGAGGTAGTCATTCGATGCATGGGCCAAGCCGGAGGTGGCAAGAGCCGCGATCAATATCAGGATTCGTTTCATAATAATTCCCCTTCCTTAGGTAGGATAAGGCTCCTAGACCTAAGAATTGGTTTCAAATTGAAACTTCGGCTGAGCCAAAAACCTGGACCTAAGGCCTGTAGACGAAGTGAGTCACGCTTATCGACAGCATAAAAAATAGATGTTACCACCTATGAGATCTCCAAAAATTGCGAGGGGTTATGGCGGAAAGCGCGAATAAATCCGTAATTCAATCTGTGGACGAGCGCGATCTCGTAGATGCTTCGCGTTCATTTGCTTACACGACAAGGGTCGACAAGATCGTCGCGTGGGGTCGCAAGAACTCTCTTTGGCCGATGCCGTTCGGCACCGCTTGTTGCGGGATTGAACTGATGTCGGTGATGGGGCCGCGCTACGACTTGGCTCGTTTCGGTGCTGAGGTCGTGCGCTTTTCTCCTCGCCAAGCGGATCTATTGGTTGTTGCAGGAACCATCAATGAAAAGATGGCGCCCGTTGTAGTAAGAATCTACGAGCAAATGTTAGAACCTAAATACGTTTTATCTATGGGTGCTTGCGCGAGCTCGGGCGGCTTTTATCGGGCGTACCACGTGCTTCAAGGCGTCGATAAAATTATTCCCGTCGATGTTTATGTCCCCGGATGCCCGCCGACACCGGAAGCGGTGCTCGATGGCGTCATGACGATTCAAAAAATGATTCAAGACGGTGTGCGCCGCCCTTGGAAAGACAATTGGAAGCCAGGTGTTTATCGATGACCGTATTAGAAGGCCTTCGCCAGGATCTAGAAAAGCGCTTCCCAGGTTCCGGGTTTGATTATCAGTTTCAAAACGGTGGCAACATCATCACCGTTTCTAAGGACCAGTTGGTGCCACTCGTGCGCCACCTCAGAGATTCTTTAAAGTTTGATTTCCTCATGCATGTGGCGGGCGTTGATTTTCCCGACCGCAAGAAGCGCTTTGATGTGGTCTACGAATTTTTTAGTTCGAAAACATTTCAGCGGTGCCGAGTGAAAGTGCAGCTTGCCGATGGCGAAAGTGTTCCGTCCCTCACGCCCTTTTGGAAAGGCGCGGATTGGCTTGAGCGAGAGACTTGGGACATGTTCGGAATTCGTTTCGACGGTCATTTAAACTTGCGCCGACTTTTAGTTCACCACCAGTTCGAAGGCTTTCCGCTGCGCAAAGATTATCCTGCAGATCGCCAACAACATTGCTACGAGACTCAACCTATTCACTTCGATAACGATCCAACTTTTGTTGAAGATCTTAAGAAGGATGTTGTCCCACTGAACATTGGGCCATCGCATCCCGCGACGCACGGGACATTGCGCATCATGGTTCAGCTCGACGGCGAACGGGTTCACCGTGCCTCGACAGAGATTGGTTTCCTGCATCGTTGCTTCGAAAAAATGGCGGAGACGCATCCATATAACCAGGTGATTCCCTATACCGATCGTTTGAATTATTGCTCAGCGCCTATAAACAACGTTGGGTACTGCAAAACGGTGGAAAAGCTTTTAGGGGTTGAAGTTCCGCCCAAGGCGCAAGCTATTCGTATTGTTTTGATGGAGCTCTCTCGCATCATCGATCACATTGTGTGCCTCGGGGCAAATGCGGTGGATCTTGGTGCTCTCACCGGGTTCTTCCATTTGTTCCAGTATCGCGAAAAGGTCTATACTCTCTTTGAAAAACTTTGCGGTGCTAGACTCACAGTTTCCATGACCCGCGTGGGCGGCATGGCCAACAATCCGCCGGATGGTTGGTACAATGACGTCCTCCAGTTCTGTAATGAGATGAGCGTTGGCATCGACACTCTCGATAAGCTCTTGAGCGGCAACAAGATCTGGATCAAGCGAACCCGCGACGTCGGAAATATTTCGGCCGAAGAGGCAATTGCTTGGGGTTACACGGGTCCGCTACTTCGCTCAACCGGCGTTGCGATGGATGCGCGAAAGTACGATCCCTATTATGGTTATGAGACCTTGGATTTCGATATTCCCGTGGGTACGAGCGGCGATTGCTTTGACCGCTACTTGGTTCGCGTGGCTGAAATGCGCGAGTCGATCAAAATCATTCGCCAAGTCGCAAAGAATATTCCTCCGGGGGATTACTCCATTCGTGACAAAAGCATAGTGCTGCCAGAAAAGCGCGATGTTTATGGCAACATTGAAGGCCTCATGAACCACTTCATGCTGGTCATCAAAGGCCTTCGTCCGCCGATGGGTGAAATTTATGACGTCGTTGAAGGTGCCAACGGCGAGCTAGGTTTCTATTTAATCAGCGACAACAGCGGCAGACCGTACCGCCTCAAGTGCCGCGCTCCTTGTTTTTCGATCTATCAATCGTTCGCTAAGCAAATCACCGGCGGCTTAGTGGCGGATGTGATTTCCATTTTGGGAAGTATGAATGTTATCGCCGGCGAACTTGATCGGTAAGAGGGTCAAATATGTTTCAGCTCTCAACAGAGGGTCAAAAATTTGTGAAGTCCGAACTGACTCGTTATGAGCATCGGTATTCGGCCATCATTCCATCGCTTTACATGGTTCAGCAAGAGAACGAAGGTTGGGTCTCGCCAGAAAGTATTCGGCACCTAAGCCAATTGATGGAAATTCCTGAAGCGCACATCTGGGAAGTCGCGCGCTTTTACACGATGTTCAACACGGAGCCTGTAGGAAAACTACACGTCCAAGTTTGTTGCAACGTATCGTGCGCGATGAATGGCGGCCGTGAACTTGCCGATCACATCAGTAAAACTTTCGGCGTAAAAACCGGCGAAACATCGGCTGACAAAATGATTACTTTGACTCGCGTTGAGTGCCTAGGCTCATGCGGAACTGCTCCGATGATGCAAATTAATGACGGCTACCACGAGAATCTGACCCAGGAAAAAGCGGTCCAAATCATCAAGGAACTAAGAGCGAAGCATGGAAACTAAACTGCTGACTGAACATTACCATCGCCCGGAGTACCGCACACTTGCCGGTTATAAAAAATTTGGCGGCTACGAGGTTTTGCAAAAGGCGCTCAAAATGGCGCCGCAAGCGATCATTGATGAAGTGAAAGCTTCTGGCCTTCGTGGCCGTGGTGGCGCGGGTTTTCCAACTGGAACCAAGTGGAGCTTTTTACCGAACAATGGCGAGACTCGGTATTTGCTATGCAACGCAGATGAAGGCGAGCCCGGAACTTTCAAAGATCGGCTGATGATGGAGCAAGCTCCGCACCAGCTAATTGAGGGCATGATTATTTCGGCCTTCGCTATTAACTCGCCCAAGTCTTACATTTATATTCGCGGCGAATACACCGATTGCATCCGTATTTGCCGAGAGGCGATTGCTGAAGCTTACAAAGCAGGAGTTTTAGGAAAGTCTGTCATGGGTTCTAAATTTAGCCATGACATGGACGTTTATTCAGGAGCTGGTGCTTACATTTGCGGCGAGGAGACGGGAATGATTTCCTCTCTCGAAGGACTCAAAGGCCAGCCGAAATTAAAGCCGCCCTTTCCCGCCCTTATGGGTTATTTGAAAAAACCCACGATCGTGAACAATGTAGAAACTCTCGCTGCCGTTATTCCGATCATTAAAGACGGGGCGGCGGCCTACCGAAAATTTGGGACTGAAAAGTCCCCCGGCACAAAATTATTTTCTGTCAGCGGAAATGTTATGCGTCCGGGAAATTACGAAGTTCCCTTGGGCCTTCCACTAAAAGATCTTATTTATAACATTTGCGGTGGTTTGAAGCCCGGCCGCGGTCTTAAAGCTGTGATTCCCGGTGGTTCTTCTGCACCAGTGTTGACTGCCGACGAGGCGATGCGCGCAACAATGGATTACGAGAATCTCGCGCAAATGGGCTCAATGCTTGGGTCAGGTGCAGTGATTGTGATTGATGATTCAAACTGCATGGTCGACCTGCTCGGTGTGATCATGCATTTCTATCATCATGAATCTTGTGGTCAGTGCACACCTTGCCGCGAGGGAACTGGCTGGCTGAATAAAATTGTTCATAGCATTCAAGCGGGCGAAGGCCGGCTTCAAGATATTACTCTGATCCAACGAGTGTCGGAGCATATGATGGGAAAAACGATTTGTGCTTTATCTGATGCGGCAGCGATGCCGGCGATTAGTTTTGTGACTAAATTTAGGGACGAATTTGAATTCTTCGTACGCGAAGGACGATCAAAGGTAAGGGGAGTGGCTGCTCATGCCTAAATGCAAAATCAACGGTAAGCAAGTTGAGGTTAAAGCCGGCTCGACAATCATTGAAGCATTTAAAGCTTCTGGCACAGACATTTGCCACTACTGCTGGCATCCAGGTCTTTCCATCGCGGGCGTTTGCCGCCTTTGCATGGTGCAAATTGAAGGCATACCTAAACTTCAAATCGCCTGTAATACGGAAGTAAAAGAAGGAATGGTCATCACAAACCAATCTGAAGCCGTAAAAGACACGGTTCGTTGGGGCTTGGATTTCCATTTAATCAATCACCCGCTGGATTGCCCCATTTGTGATCAAGCCGGTGAGTGTGGTTTGCAAGAGCAATACATGGAGTTCGGCAAATACGATCCTGAGATGACCGAGCCGAAAGTGAAAAAGCACAAGGTCGTTGATCTTGGTCCCACGATCGTGCTTGATTCCGAACGCTGTATTCTTTGTTCACGTTGTGTGCGGTTCACTGAGGAAATTTCTAAGACGCATGAGCTGGGAATCTTCAACCGCGGCGATCGAAGTGAGATTGGAACCTTTCAAGGTAAACCTCTCGACAATAACTACTCGCTGAACACAGTGGATATTTGTCCAGTGGGGGCATTGACCTCGAAAGATTTCCGCTTTCGCCAGCGCGTTTGGTATCTAAAGGAAGTCGATACCATTTGCCCCGGCTGCTCCACCGGCTGCAGCGTAAAAGTTCATTACAATGAAGAAGGCCTGTGGCGTGTGAAACCTCGTCATAATCCGGACGTGAATGGTTATTGGATGTGCGATGAAGGTCGCGGCACTTATAAATATACGAATTTGAAATATCGCATGCTAATTCCGTCTGTCACCGAAGGTGGCGTGACTCGCACGTTAAACAGAGAAGAGGCCGCGACCG
>JAYSTF010000173.1:0-18316 GCA_043720065.1 Pseudobdellovibrionaceae bacterium
ACGAGGCGCTGACCCGTTTGGACGCTCAAATCGAGGCGGGACTAAAAGGTCTTTCTGACAACTTAGGCAAAAAAGTGGACGTCAACGTCATGAAGAATGAGTTCCTCATACTCCAAAAGAAAGTGAACGATTTATTTCCGCAGCCGCCGGAACTGACACCAGCGCAACTTAACGCAGGCATCGCCAAGCTGATTACCAAAGTTCAGGCGGCCCGTGAGGAGCTCTTGCAAAAGCGAAACGCCGCAGCTAGCGTCAGTGCTCCTGCAAGTTCAGCCAGCTCACCGGCACTTGCCGCAAGCGCCGTAGCCACGTCTGCGAGCGCACCTTCAGCCGCGGCGTCCTCGCCAAAATTTTCCATCAAAGGCAAAATAGGAGCTCTCGAGGACCTAGCGAAAGTGCCCGAGATCCGTGCGGTAATGGAAAAAGATGTAAAGGCCGAAGCAATTGTCGAGTTTTACGGGAAAAATCCACACTTAGGTTTGCTGCGACAGAATTTGTCCCTTATAGACAGCATATATGAACAAATTAGGTTACTTCACAGTTACAGTGCCATTCCCGATCGGTCAGGACCCGCGTTTTTAGGCAACTAATTCACGATCGGTGCCGGGATGGTACTTGGTATGAATATTGAAATACCTGGAACCGGATTAACCTTGAGATTGAAATTATTGAAGTTTAATAGGCTTTTTGTAGGCTAGGAGGAAAAAATGTCACAAAAGCGTGTATCACAGACAATTCTTGCTACTGTAATGGTTCTCATGTCCGCTGAAGGCGCATGGGCCCGTACAGCCACTGCACCTCGGCCAACAGCAGAAGCGACTCGTCCCGCTGCCATCGGCGCAGCACCAGTAGCAGCGTCCATGTCAATTGGCGCGGCACAAACTGCAGTAAACGCGGCAACCAAATCAGCCGTTGTTAGCGCGAACACAAAGCAAAGGCTTATCGACGGTTTAACTAGCTCTAAATTAGAGGAAGTTAAAGCTGCTCAGGAACTTTTAGCGGGTCTTTCAAGCTCTGACACTTCTAGAAAGTCTCAGATCCTTGCTGCCCTTGCTAGCGGATCCATCGTATCAGCTGCTGCCTCTGTTGATAAGCAGTCTGCTGGTCAAGAATTGATCGCACGAGCTCAGCAGGCTGGCCAGCCAAGCAAGAGTGGCGGAACATGCAGCAATCTTCCCGCAGTTCCTTCGGCTGCTTCTTCGGTTATTGCCGGTGTGAAAGATTGCGGCCTTTCGCTTTCTGCAGTTCAGGTTGCGTACGAAGTTGCGACTGAAGTTGCGGCTGACGGCAACCCAAGCAACGATGCTTCTCAGTTCGCAGATCTTCTCGATCAGCGCAATGACGGCATCAAAGGTCGCGCTGAAGGTATCGCTGCAGTGAAGACAGTTTTCACTAAGTGCATTAACGGCACACCTGGCTTCCAAAAGCAGGTTCAGGCTCTCTAAAGTCTGACTTAATCCAAAAGGTTTGCAAAAAAAGCCAGCTGAAGAGCTGGCTTTTTTATTTTCGGAACTGGTTAATAAACTGAAAATCAATGCGATTTTTAACGGCCCATAAGAACTTTGCACTTAAACCTAAACTCCCGTAACTAGCGAGTGCGCGCCTCTCGCCAAGTGAAATGAGAGACAGCGACCGCTTCTGTGGATGAAAAGGTTCAGGCGATTTGCCGTTCACGCACTTCACTAAACTGCCGGCGAGGTGTTGGCCCTGCCTGACAGCGTAAACGCCTGAGTGCGGGATTGGTGTAGGAAACTGGACGCTGTCGCCGGCGCCAAATAAGAACTCAAAGCCGGGCACCTGAAGCGTCTCTGAAACCTTCAGGAAACCGTCTCCGGTGACGGGCAGCCCGCTCTCTTTGAAAATCGAACTTGGTCGAGCTGGTGTTGCTAGGATGATAACGTCAAATTCTTCGTAGCCCGCCTGTTTGACGCCGCGGCTGCCCTTACTATCACGGGAATCATCGACGGAGAGAAATTCTAAACTTCCATTGCTCCAAGATTTTACTTCAATCCCAGTACGCACTTTAATTCCACGGTTTTTCAGCTCCTGCATGGCCAATCGCTGCGCTTGTAGGGAGTGCGAGGCGAGAGTTTCTTCCCTTTGCCAAAGTGTCAGCTGCGGCTTTGAGGCGAAATTTTCAACAAGATTTGCTAGCGCCAATGACAACTCAAAACCAGCGGCGCCTCCTCCCACAATAAAAACCTTCGGGGGGTGAAACGTTGTCCAGTTCTTCAAATTTTCGAGCATTTTTGGCCACTGCTCCATAAGATTCGCCAATGGTCTCACTTGGATTATTCGACGATCGGAGGTTGAAAGTTCACCGCGACCCCCCATATTAAGGCTTGCGACGTCGAAGGGAATTGATTCGCCACTCCCAAGTAAAACTGATTTTTGATGCGGCTCAACGCGAATGACATCCGCGTGAATAAAAGCTGCTCCCGCGTCAGCCGCTGCCTTTTGCAAATCAATTTGAATTTCATTTTTTAAGTAAAATCCTAGCAAATATCCAGGCACCATTCCTGAATAAGGCGTCATCAGCTCGCTACTGACTAGGGTCACTTTACTTTGGGGACGGTTTTTTTTCCAGCGCGCCAAAACCTGCAGATGGGCGTGACCGCCACCGATAAGCAAAATCGATTTACTGGCAGAGTTGTGCGACACGAGCAGCTCCTATAACTCCGAGGTTGTCCCCGAGTTTTGAAACGGATACTTTCGGCACCAAGTCTACACCTTCGCGGCGCCGGGAGAGCAGCTCTGGTAGCCTTTTCTCCGTGGTCGGCAGAAAATAGGGCGCCGCCACTGCAAACCCGCCGGATAGACTAACTTGTTTTGGCCCATACAGAATTGCGTAAGCATGAATCGCTTGCGCTAGCCATTCGCCATACTGCGCAAAAGCCGCTATCGCGCGGGCATCTTTTGCCTTTGCTCGCTCAACTAAAATATGGCCGCGAAGGTTTGTGTCGTTCCATTCTCGTCCTAAGCGCCGAACGAAATGGCTTCCGGCTAAATAAGCTTCAATGCAGCCGTAATTACCACAACCGCAAGGCTTGTCTTTATCTGCGAAGTTTAAAGGAATGTGGCTCGCCTCAGGGTGAATTTGATCACGCATGCGAACTAGTTGGCCACTGACCAAAACACCGACTCCGACTCCCGTCCCCAGCGTGATGGCCACCAAATGATCCGATGGTCCGCCTCCAAGCCACGCTTCGCCAAGGACGGCCGCTGCCGCATCATTGTCGAGTGCAAACTGCCACTTCGGCCAGTGCGCGCGCAACGGTTCAAGCAGCGACAAGCGACCCCAACTTTTTCCTTCAGTAAAAAAATTCGTCGGGTCGAGCAACTCTCCGGCGATGGGATCAAGTGGACCGGCACAGCCGATTCCCACTTTTCGTAAAACAAAATCGCGCGAGAGCTCAGTGATGACATGAATGAGTTGATCGAAAAAGGCCTGCTTGCCTTGAGTCACTTGAACAGGAACTTTTGTGTGGCGAAAAATTTCTCCGTCGGCGCCTACGACCGCCCCAGAGATTTTGCTACCGCCAATATCTAAGGCCAAGACCGATTCCCCGGCCACCATTAATGTTTAAGCCTTAATCGGCTTTCAAGGGTATTGGCGAGGTCAAGTACGCGGGCCCGGGTCTCCTCGATGTGACCGGTTGCATTGTAAAGAACCAAAGTGTTTAACTGCTGAAGTACATCCAGGACCGAACGAGTTTGATCTGGATTGAACTTCTCGGCCATGCGACGCACATAAAGGGAAATTTTGCGTTTAAAATCGCCATAGTCCACTTCATGAAGACTGCGGATTTGATCTGAAAACGTTGTAATGATATCTGCTTTTTCCATAGAGACAATTTATAACCCAGGCTCCGCCGTTGACAAGGACGACTGTTATGAAAGCTGCCGATATTTTGCAGCAGGGGGACCCTCTGCAGCTGTTCGAGGACTGGTTTGCCGAAGTTCAGGCGAACAAACAAATTCTTGAGCCTACAGCGATGACTCTGGCCACCAGTTCGAAGACTGGAGAGCCGTCAGCCCGCACGGTTCTACTAAAACAATTCACTCCTGAAGCGGGCTTTGCCTTTTTCACTAATTACGAAAGCGACAAGGGAAGAGCGTTGATTGAGAATCCGCAAGCTGCTCTACTTTTCTTTTGGGCGTCGCTTAGCCGTCAAGTTAAGGTACGTGGACCGATTGGTAAAACAACCCGCAAAGAATCGGAAAATTATTGGGATTTACGCCCGCGCGGAAGCCAAATCGCCGGTTGGCTATCACAGCAGTCTCATCCTGTCCCGAAAGGCGTAACTCTCGACTCACTCTATGAAGCAACAGAGAGGGAATTTTTAGGAAAACCCATCCCCTGCCCACCGCACTGGGGCGGCTTCTTACTTTCCCCCCGTGAAATTGAATTTTGGATTGGGCGACCTAACCGCCTGCACGAGCGCGTGCGCTTCACATTTGAGCAGAGCAAATGGGTTGGTCAGCAGCTTTTCCCTTAACAATTCCCACTTTAGTCCAGATGGCGTTACTCACCTAGACTCGCCCTGCGGGAATGGCAATTGCACCACTCGCCGCGATCGATTGTAATAATAATGATGTCCTAGGTTTTTCTGAGGTGCGCTGTGCCTAACGTCATTGCCATTGTGGATGATAAAAAAATCCGCGGTCAAATCGACACGTTCTGCCGCGAGCTGAACTCGGCAGGCATTCGCTTGCGCTCGTTCCCGAGCACAAAGGAATTTGAGGACCTTTACTTCGCAAATAAGCACGCGCCAAAGATTCACCCTTTGCAGAAACTCGTGGGCTGGGAAAAGTTTGCGTACGACCAAATTGAGTCCATTTTAAATATTCCGATCGTCACCAAGCCGACTCTTCCTAGCGCGACCATGAAACTCCGGGTCAGCAATAAGTCGATGCTGATCGAAAATATTGAACCGCTGATGGACGCGAATCAAACCCTGCTTAATAAATTTCCCGAGGACGTCCAAAGCCAAATGGATTTCTTTAGCAACTGTGTTTTCCCAGCCTGGAAAGATGCGTGGGCGGAATTTTTTCGCAAAGCCCAATCAAGTTCGGCTTTAGGAGTTTTCCCTCTTAAGGCGACGGACACTGGGCTTGGCTGGTTTAAGATTTCGGGCCAGCGCCAAGGCTCGGAAAACATTATGATTCAGATCGAGGAGGTCACTGATCTTTACCGCTATCCAGTCAATAGCGAGCTTGAGCGCCGGAAAGTTCATGCTGAAAATACGAAAGAACTTCAACTCATGAGTGAGATTGACCTCATTGTTTTTCAGATCGACTGCATAGATATGAAAGTTCCTCACTGGATGGACAAGATTTGGAAAAAGCTAAAAGACGGCGGCTATTTCCCAGCGGAAAAAATTCCCCGCTTTGTTTTGCTCAAATACGAGGAAGATCAAGTCCATAAGCTTGACGTGCTGCATCCGCGATTGGATGACCTGATTTATCTGCCACTCGATCGACTTATATTCATGCAGAAAATGGAAATTATTTTCTCACTTCCGAAGAAAACATCTCCCTCAATTTTATTCTCCCAAGAAGCCAATGTCCCCATAGAGATCTCTAAAATCACCAAGCTCGAGAAGCTCTCTGATCTTGGGCTGGCGATCCGTAACCCCGTGCGCCTCACTCCCGGCGTCTTAGCACATTTCTATCTTCAGTTCCCCAACACCGAAATCACCCTCGACATTTGGGGAAAGGTTGTTCACTCGGAGCCCCACCCGGAGCGCGAGCAGGAATTTCTGGTCTACTTTGCCTACTTTGGCCTGGCAAAAAACGATGCCACCGTCATAAAACGTTATTTGGCCGGCCTTGGGCGCTATAACCCGTTCGTGAATTCCGAACGCGCCAGTTTTCAGTTTAATGCTGACAACGAGTCTTTCGTGGAAGAAGACCGCAAACCGCGACAAGTGGTGATCCTCGATCTTGACGAGGATCTAGCAAACCAACTAAAGATAAATTTGCCCAAAGACATCGATCAGATTAAATGTGTAGCCGACACTAGCTTTGCATCGTTCAGCAACCGATTCCTCCGTAATTCAAGTTCCCAATTCGCGAATCCTCCCGTAGGTGCGACGGAAGCAGATCTCTTTGGCCCATCAGTGAGTTTTATCGTTAATCCCGTGAACCAAGAGCTGAATTCGGCACTTCTCGCCCCCGCGGATGGTCAACTTTATTTTGGATATCCCGCGGCGGAAAGTTTTGCGACTGGATTAGGGTGGCAATCGCCCTTTCACTCTGTCCCAGAAAACGTTGAACTGCTTACGGAAATGATGGCGGTCGCAGCGAGCGGCAAAAAAGTTCACCGTGTCTTAGTGGCAGCTACAAGCTCCGGCGAAGGAAAAGTTGTTCGCGTGTCTGCCGCACCTACCGAATCGCCGGAATTGGTGAAGATCGAAATTTCGCCGCCCACTATTGATGCTTTAAAGTCTACGCAGAAGCATGAGCGTCTCATAGGCCTTCACGTGGTCGTCGTGGACATAAACCTCATTCCCGGTCGCAACGTTGATGACTTTATTGAAAGGCTAACAGACCGGGCTCAGCAGCTCGCGCTAATTCCCATGGGTCAAAAACCTAAATTTATTTTGTTGGTCGATAACGATCAAAAACCGGATCATCGTTCGTTTACCAATACGAGTATTATTGGGTTGGTCGCAAAACCAATCGAGCCCCGTCAGCTTAGTTTTATGGTGGCAACCGCACTAGGAACGAAATATTCCATATACTCCTTCCCAAATTTGGGCTGGGCCAATGCAAAGTTGTCCGTGCATGTTGCAAAAGATGTCATTCTCGAAAGACTCTCTGAATTCGGCGCCGACATTCAGCATGCGCGACCAATCGCGCCGGGAACAATTCTCTATTTAAGAGGCGGCATTTTCGAAAATGCGCCTAACCGATGCTTAGCGGCGCGATTCTACCACTGCGAAGAACACCAAAAAGAAAAGGGCGTCTTCCTCTGCTCATTAACTTACTTTGGCATAAACGACGGATTTATGAAATTCGCTCGGAAGTGGTTCCGCGAAAACTACGCACTCTCAAAGCAAGCCGGTAGTACTGAAAGCTAGACAGCGACTCTTTGGGAGGCGTCCTGTTCCGAATTAAGCCGCGGCTGCTAGTTTGAATCCGCAATGAGGACAAAATTTGTGAGTCGCCGGGTCGACCGCACCCTGACACTGGGGGCAGGCCGCACCTTCAGCTACCGCGGGACCGGCACTTTCTTTTTCATTAAGGTCAACGAAGCCTTTGTCATTCCATTTGTCGATCTCATTAATGATGGCCCAGTACGTCGACATTTTTACGAACTCAGTTCGATCGAACATAATTACGGCGGGAGCGTTTTCACGGCTTTGGCGTTTGACGAACAAACCTTTTTTCTCAAGGGCATCCAAGTGGGTGTTTTTAAGATCAATGTGAAATTTCTTTTTCGCGTCATCAAGAACGATATCCCACTGAAGAGTGACGGCACCTTTGCGATCCGGCTCTAAACCCTCGCTCATCGCAGCCAATGCTTTAGCGACTTTAAGTGCTAAGCGATCAACATGGAGTTGCTCCGAGTAGCCGCCTTTATAAAGATTGTATTGATAGAATTCCGCGAAATCTTCGACGTCTTGAATATTGCGAACTAAGATTTTGCTTAGCTCTTCTTCACCTTCTTCGGACTTTGTGATCTTAAGTTCTGCGTAATCGAGTTTTTTAAGCACGTCCATGAGACTACGCATACGGGTCGGAGATTCAGCAAACATTCGCATTGTGTAGAGTTTTAAAACTCCCCAATCCACTTCATACTCGCCTTTTTTCTCAGGGTTGGTTTTACCCGTATGACGAGCGACTAGATTTAATAGGGCGAAAATTCGGGGGACGCTGGGTTGGGGACAAGGAGCTTTGTCAGTTTCCATTTTTAGGCCGCGAAGCATGCCGCGAACGATTTTTGCTTCGTCCGTCATACTCTTCATCAAAAGCTTTACGCCCGGAGCGGCGGTGTTGACTTGCCCCTTCATGGTCTCTAGCGGAACTTCCATAACTTTGGTTTCTTGAGCGGCTTCAGCCGTAAACATGTGACGGGCGTTTGTGAAGAGCGCGCCCTCACCAAGAACTTGGGAGGATCCTGCAGTCATGATCTCGAGACGCTTTCCACTGCGCTCGATGCCAAGCGAAAGTTTGCCTGTCTGAACGATATAAATCATCGTGACTGGTTCATTTTCACGAAAGAGAATTTCACCTTTTTTAAGGCGCCTACTGCTATCACCCACGGATATTGTCTCCCCGACTTATTCCTATCGGTTAGATGGAGGTACAATTTGATAGATGCCGCGTTGCGATATGAAGACGTTCCTGGGTCATTGTGCTATTTTGAATCGGCCGAAAGAGGTGGAATTTGTTTGAAGAATGGTGGCTCTGGTCGTTGGGCGGGTTATTACTTGGCGGGGCGTTGTCCTGGCTCGTCTTGCGTTTAACATCTCGGCGTCAAATCGATTATGCCCAGGCCCAGGCCGACGAACTAATTGGCCAAGCTGAGGAAATCGCCCGCAAGTTAATGGACGAAGCTAAAGAGCGCGACGAAGACGCCCGTGAGCTCGCGTATGGAAAGTTTGAAAAAGAAAACCGCAAGTTTGTCCAACGCAATGAAGAGGCTGGATTCCGTATCAAGGAACGCGAAGATGAACTGCAGGAGCAGCTTCAGAATAAACAAAAAGAAGTTAATCGCCATGATCAGATTTTACGCAGCCGCCAAGGCCGCTTACAGTCGCGTGAGGTGCAAGTCCGGGCGGTCACCGATAAGTTACACGGCTTAAATGCACGCTTTTTGGAAGATCTAGTTAAACGCACGGAATCTAATATTCCTGAAGTGAAAGTCGAAATCACTCAACGACTTGAAGAAGACACCCGCCACCAGGCCACGCGGCTTGCGAATGTGATAGAAGAGGAAATGGAAGTGAATCTAGAGCGCGAAGCGAAGCGCACGATTCAGTTGGTACTTTCGCGCTTCGCCCGCCCCTACTGTGCTGAGCGCGGCATTGGCAACGTTCACTTCCCATCTCAAGAGGTAAAAGACCGGGCTTTAGGGCCTGAGCGAAAGCTCCTGAAGGTTTTAGAGAAGGCCTGCGGCGTTGATATTTCCATAAATGAAGAATACCAAAGTGCGTCTATTCTTGGTTACGATCCAGTTCGCCGCGAGCTTGGCCGTTTGACTTTAGAGAAGATGTTACTAGAGAAAAACCTGACCGAAGAGCGCATCGAAATCCTGATGCAAAACTGCAAGAAGGATTTATTTAAAAAAATCATCAGCGACGGCAACCGTATCGCCAAAGAGCTGCGCATTGAGGGTTTAAGCGAAGAAATTCGTCATATGATGGGTGCGCTTCGTTATCGTTATTCGTTCGCTCAAAACCAGCATTTTCATTGCGCTGAAGTGGGCTTTTTATGTGGCCTGTTATCAGCAGAGTTGGGCGTTGATGTAAAGACGGGTCGCAGATCAGGCTTGCTACACGACATTGGCAAAGCCATGGATCACAGCAAAGAAGGCGGCCACGCTGTAATTGGTGCTGAATTTATTGAACAGCACGGCGAGAAACCAGATGTCGTCCATGCGGTCCGCGCCCATCACTTTGATGAGACACCGAGTACCGATCTTGCGTACTTAGTGATCGCGGCTGACGCTGTTTCTGGCGCACGCCCCGGTGCTCGCCGCTCGACCGCAGACTCCTACACCCAGAAAATCGCGGACCTACAAAAGATCGGCGACAGCTTCGACGGCGTCATCGCCACGTACATTTTATCAGCCGGCCGCGAAGTCCGCATCATCGTTGACAGCGACCGCATCGACGACCAACGAGCGCTCACGTTAAGCAAAGAAATCGCCAAAAAAATCGAAGAAGAACTCTCCTACCCCGGCTTAATCCGCCTAACCGTCGTCCGCGAAACCCAAGCCGTAGAACTCGCAAAATAAAGGTGCCCGTCGACTTTCTGCCACTCAACGCGTTATATGCACCCGTCTTAGGGCACGGGCCTTTTGTGCCTGCGAAAGTGACGATTTTGCGCCTATTGCCATCCCATAAACGATCATAAGTTGGCCTGCCCAAAGCATGTCCTTTGCAGCATTCAAGGATATGTTCAAACCGCTCCTCGCCATTTCTATACTACTCATTTTTCCCCTATGCCCGGCCTTCGCCGGCGGGCTCGATCCTACAGCGTTTAGCGAATCAGATGTTCAGGAATATTTAAGAAAATGCCCTCACTCGCCACCCGCATTAACGGTCATGGCACAGGAAATTCGCAAGCTGCTGATCGAACGCCGAAGCAGTATGGGCCTGATAGAATCTCTTACTAAGAGATGGCGATACCCCTTAAATTGGCAGTTCCGAGTTCCAAAAGTGACAGTTGATCAGTTTGAACTCAAAAATATTCACGCGGTAGATTTAGACATTTTTCTAAAGTTTACGTTTCCCAATTCTTACCACACTAGAACGCACTACAGAAAAAATGACTTAAACACCTTTGTGATTGCCCGAACCTGCCCAGGAGATCATTGCCGCGGATTTGACGATATTAATTTAAAATCAATTGCTCGAGATCCAAATGACAACTGCACTGATGTACTCTGCGCATTCAAAAGCGTCTTTGGGGAAGAGCGTGGCATCAAATACCTTTGGGATTATCTAATAAACGACTCGAATTTAAGTCCATTGATTTCGACAAGACTGGATTTAGAAGGCTTTACTGACTCAACCCTTTTAGCCATTCTCACCGCCTACAACCTCATTCCGCCACATTTAAAAAAATCTGCGGTTCCCCGAGGTTTTAAAATGGTTCGCGGCATAAATTTCTTAGGCCAATACGCTAATGCCCTTGGAATGGTATTTGATTCGATGGAAGAGCTAACATTTGCGGAAAAGGTTTACGCTTTCTACCATGAACTTGGACATCGGGTTCGAGACAAAGACCGCGATGATTTCCAATTGAGTCCCTCGTGGCTAAATCTTACTGGCTGGGCCAAGACGGGCCCGGGAATTTCCGACTGGTCGAACTCCTCAACCGGCCCTTTCCCCTCCAAGTATGCGGCTAAAAATCCACAGGAAGATTTCGCGGAGAGCTTCACTTTATATCGCTTCAACTCAAAAAAATTAGGAATTAAGTCGCCAGTCCGACATGGGTTTATGCGCAACAATGTTTACGGTGGAATTGAATACGCTCCAGACAACTGCCAGCCCCAGCGCAGCAGATGACCCGTCCAGGACGGGTCGGAATCGGGTTCAAGTTCTCAAAATCTTAAATAAGCCGCTCATTCGACCCTGATCTTCTGTGCTCTCGTTTTTTACAGCTGATCTCGAAGGCGCAAAACTTTTCCGTCCATGTGAGGGCCTTTCTGCTCGCCATCCGGGCGAGCAGACCATAATCCCTAAATTCGATTTAAATTTGATCGGCGGGGAAATTGTCTCACGGCCAGGATGGCCGTGAGAAAGGCAATCTCACGGAGGGAAAGATACCGCGCAATTAAGATCTGCTGGAAAAAAAACGGAAATGTCGGGGAGCAAAATTCGGATACTAAATTATGAAAATGAGATCATAGACCCGTCCCGGGCGCCCCGGGGCGGCCGTGACTCGACCTCATAATTCTCCCTCCGGTCCGGCTGCTTGCAATTTAATTTTCAACTTTCGATAATCCTGTATTGATTCCTGATTGCTAATTGTTTTTCCCATTCCCATTCCCAACTCCCCATTTTGGTTCCGATCCCGTGTTCCCTAACTGCAAATTGAAATCCTCATTTTTTCCCATTGGGCTCAGCTCGTTTCTTTGAAGCGTTAAGCCATTTATGACCTCAACTTTTCGCTCGGGACAAATACTCACAACCTCATATCATATAAACATTTTTTGTTGTTGTTTATTTTTTATTGGATGTATTTTAAATTGTTTTTTCTGGAGCTTTTATGTTACATTTTGCGCGGGCTTGAGGGAGGCAAAAAATGTTTGAGTCGAATTTAGAGTTCTCAATGCCCGCGGAGGAATCTGTTTCCTTCAAGATAGAATTGGATGAGCCCGGGACTTTCATTCACGAAAATGCAGTTTCACGCGCCCGGAAATATTTGGGTGCGGAAGCTGAGTTGCTCTCCGCAATTATTGAAGTCGATAAAAATAGAATATTTGAAAAGCTTGGGTTGACGCATTTGACTCCATATTGCGTTCGGTATTTAGGACTGTCGGAAGACATCGCGGGTCATTTTGTTCGCGTCGCCCGCAAAAGCATTCAAGTTCCCGAGCTGAAATGCGCCATCGACGACGGTCGCCTTACAATTTCCAAGGCAAAAGCTGTTGCGGCAGTTATTACGCCTGCAAATCAAATGGAATGGATTGATAGGGCTACGACTTTGAGTCGGGATAAACTTGAGCGAGAGGTGGCGAAGGTTTCACCTTATTCGCCGAAAGCCGAGCGCGCCAAGCCTATAGGCGCCGACAAATTTTTGGTGAGCTTTGAATTGTCGCTGTCGGAAATGAAAGAGTTTAGACGGGCGCAGGAAATCGTAAGTCAAAAATCAAAGTCCGCGGCTACACAGAGGGCGACGGTTGTTGATCTGGTGAAATGCTTCTTAAAACACAACGATCCGGTTCAAAAGGCCGAGAGAGTCATCGCAAAGCGCACGAGATCGCTTCAGCAAGCGCAACGAGCGCAATCGATTCAGAAGTCGCAACAGCCGCGACCTAATTCTCAAATCCCGGATTCAATGCGGCACCCGCCCAGGGGCGCGCGCGAAAATAGTAAGCTAAGGCCGCAGACTAAATCGAAGGCGCTTCCTGCGGCCACTAAACACGCGGTGTTCATCCGCGATAACGGTGAGTGCCAAGCGAAAATGCCAACGAGAGAAAAGTGTTCGCAGCGGAGATGGATAGATATACATCATAAGATCAGACGGTCGGTGGGCGGGCGAGACACAGTGGAAAACTTAGTCACGCTCTGCTCAAAACATCACCGCATGTTACACGGTCGAGAAGCGCCATAATTTCGAGGATTCGAGGAAGACTCTAGTAAATTACGATAAACTCGCAAGCTTAAAAAATTTAAATTGTGACACAGGCTCAGGAATGACCCGCCCTCAGGGCCAGCTCGGACTTAAGAAGACGCCAACGCCGTTGCCGTCTTAATTACCACCGACTCTTGGTCGCCAAGATTTTCTAACTGACGAAATAGCTCCTTTACCACCACATCATCCGGCGGCACAGCAACGCCTTTGTTCTGCAGCAACCACTTCACATAGCGAGATGCGCGATCGACCAGCTTTCCGTTGGTTGGTGAAACGTAGGTCATGAAGTTGCTCTCGAACCGACCCATGCGGCCCATCAGCAATGTCGAATGAATATTCAAAAGCATTTTAACAAGTAAATGATCGAACAAAAGGCCCTTACCACTTCGCGCAATTGACCACTCACACTCTCGAAAATTCCACATGATCGCAGCATCAGACATCGTTATGGAAAAATTATGGTGCTTGGCTTCAGGGTGGACTGAAACGCGATACTGCTCGGCTTTCTCGCTAAAATCAAAGCCATTTAAATACGCCATCGTGGTTTTTGGATTTCGCTTTGGCCAATTTAATACTCGCGGCTCCCGCAGCAATAACTTTTGCCAGCTGTCCTTCACTGTCCCCGTTGATGGGATCATGATGTATGCCCAAGAGTGATCGGGCCGCGGCAAAACCTGGTTATTAAATGGTGGTAGACTAAATGTCGGAGACCGCTCAGTAGTGTCAGTAAAAACAGTAATTGCTAAATCTTCTACCGAATACAAAACACGGTCGCCACTTTTATAAGTGTCACTCTCAGCAACTACAAATCGCGACAATTCCTTAGCCGACTGACCCCGGTAATGATCCATCCAACCGCCTAATCGATTGTTGATCTCTCCCAGTTTATCCCAATGAAACAACGATAGTCCGATGCCTAGTTGCAAGACGGTCGACGCCTGCATGCGCGTACTTCCCGCAAGAGCCATGGGACCGACAAACATACAAATATTGTGAATGCGTGAATTCTTTAACACACGTGCTGATCGTTCAACATTCTCGATTAAAACATCCTTGGGATTACAATACAGAAAAAACGGATTGCGCGAGGAGAGCGCCAAAGCGGCCTCGGTAGCGCCGATAACAAACGGAGTCTCGCCGCCTTCAGTGGAACTTATAAGAAGGTCGCCCTCTTTGAATCCCAATTCCTTGAGTTGTTCTGCTCCATATTCAGGAAAATCTTCGAAGCCTTCCAAAGAATGAACCAGAGCAACATCTCCGCCTGCCATGAACGCTACCACGCGCTCAGAATCACCGGGGTGCAATGTGCGCCAAAGAACCTCTAAGCTCAATGCCAGGCGGCCTGTGGCACCGCAGCCACATATGAAGATGCGCCCGCCTACCTCTAAAGTCTGCCGAATGGCTGCAGTCAACGGCGCTAGATCGGGAACATACTTTTGCACCTGGGTTAAAGCTTGAATATCAATGCTCTGCAGAAGCTTTATGGCTTGTTCGACATCATTCATCGCAAGATGAGACAAGTTCTTCGTTTGCGGATGGCTTGATTCGGTCGGCAGTCGGCCCAAATGATAAAGATGGGCAGAAGCCAAAAATTCCTGGGCGCGTTCTTCGGGAGACATTGATGCTGCCATATTTCCTTTGTTCAAGTTAAAAGGTAACCGGAAGCTGGAGGGCTTGTCTATGGCATGGGTTTGGATTCTTACAATAGCGATCGAACGGCTCGGTGCGACGGCGGTTTTCGTCGGCTTAGTTGCCACACAGATCGTCGGCGGTTTAGTTTGGGACATTGCCGTTGAAGGCCAAACGATCGGAACGGCAAAATGGGTTGGCGCAGGTCTAGCCATGGTCGGCGCTCTAGTTATGTCACGAGGATAAAGAGGTCCGCAGCATGAGACGTGTAGCAATCATTGCCAGTTCCAGAATTCCCTTCGCGCGGTCATTTGGCTCATACATGGGCGCGAACACACAAACTTTAATGAGTACTGCGGTTGAAGCCTTGGTTCAGAAAACCAAATTGTCGGGCGTCGCCGTTGGCGAGGTTGCCGTAGGCGCCGTGCTCAAACATTCGCGCGATTGGAATTTCGCGCGCGAGGTAGTGCTATCGACTTCATTGGCGCCAGAGACCCCCGGATACGACATCGTCCAGGCGTGTGGAACGAGTTTAGAAGCCGCCATAGCGATAGCAAACAAAATCACTGTAGGGCAAATTGAATGTGGCATTGCCGGTGGCGTTGATACGAATAGCGACATTCCATTTGTGTTTGGTGATCACTTTAATCACGTGATGCTCACAGCCGGAAAAGCCAAAAGTTTTGGGCAACGCATGAAAGCGTTCATGAAACTGCGGCCCTCGGATTTCAAACCTCATAGCCCAATGGTAGTAGAACCGCGCACGGGCCTAAGCATGGGGCAAAGTTGTGAATTAATGGCCAAGACTTGGAAGGTGCCGCGCGAAGAGCAGGATGAACTTGCATACCTGAGTCATCAGAATGCGGTGAAAGCATATAAAGATGGATTTTATAACGATCTTGTTGTCCCGTTTAAAGGCGTTGAAAAAGATCAAAGCCCCCGCGCCGACACGAGCATGGAGAAGCTTGGCAAACTAAAACCCGTTTTTGATCCAACTCCCACTGGAACTTTGACGGCAGGAAACAGTTCGCCGTTATCTGACGGCGCCGCAGCCGTTCTACTAGCATCGGAGGAATGGGCTCGCGCCCGCGGACTCCCTATTCTCGCCTACTTGAAGGACACGCAAGTTGCGGCCGTTGATTTCGTAAAGAAAGAAGGTTTGTTGATGGCTCCAGCCTATGCAGTGCCAAAGCTCCTTGATCGCAATCAAATGAAACTTCAAGATTTTGACATTTACGAGATTCACGAGGCGTTCGCAGCTCAGGTGCTTTGCACATTGAAAGCTTGGGAGTCGCCCGACTTCTGCAAAGAGCGCCTAGGGCGAAATGCTGCGCTGGGCGCTATTGATCGATCGAAAATGAATCTAAAAGGCGGCTCGGTGGCACTTGGACATCCCTTTGCAGCAACCGGCGCACGAATTCTTGGTGGGCTGGCCAAGATGTTGAACGAGCGCGGATCTGGCCGAGGCTTGATTTCCATTTGCACTGGCGGCGGCATGGGCGTCACCGCCATCGTCGAGAAGTAAGGAAGAGCAGACCATGAGTTATTCCGTTTATCCCATCACTGAACCGTACAAAATAGGTCGCCTTAAAGTTTCTGATCTACATGATCTGTATTACGAAGAGGTGGGAAATCCCAATGGCACGCCGATTGTTTTTCTTCATGGCGGACCAGGTGGTGGCGTAACGCCTAAGTATCGTCAGTTTTTTGATCCCCAGCACTACCGTGTGATTTTATATGATCAAAGAGGCGCAGGTTTAAGCACACCTAATGCCGATTTACGAGAGAACACGACATGGGATCTAATTGAGGACACGGAAAGGCTACGACAGCATTTAGGAATAGAGCAATGGATTGTTTTTGGCGGCAGCTGGGGTAGCACCTTGGCCCTCGCTTATGCGGAGACACATCCATCTAGTGTACGCGGCCTAGTTTTACGTGGAATTTTTCTTTGCCGCAAAAAAGAGATCGATTGGTTCTATCAAGATGGCGCGAGCAAAATTTTTCCGGATTTCTGGGAACATTATTTAAATGAAATTCCGCGCGAAGAGCGTCATGACTTGGTCAGCGCTTTCCATCGTCGATTAACCAGCCCCGATAAAAATGTTCAATTAAGTGCGGCGCGCGCTTGGAGCATCTGGGAAGGGTCCACTTCCATGCTCCTCCCAAGCGACGATTTAATTTCACGCTTTGCTGGCGATGAGTTCGCCTTGGCATTTGCTCGCATCGAGTGCCATTACTTTATGAACCGCGCCTTCTTCCCAACAGATAATTATCTGATCGAGAATGTTCACAGGATTCGCCACATACCGGCCGAAATCGTGCACGGCCGCTACGACGTCGTTTGCCCAGTCGAAAACGCCTGGGAACTTCACGCCGCCTGGCCTGAGTCGCGCTTACACATTATCCCCGACTCCGGCCACTCCGCTTTAGAAAAGTCCATTTCTGCTAAGCTGGTAGAAGTAACGGAGCGATTTAAACAATTGTGATCGCTGCCTGCGATCGAGCCGCTAGAAATTCCGAAAGATCTCCTGTCAAACCTTGACAATTAACCTGTACCTGCGGTTTCTCGGACAAATCAACCGTCCTGGGACGGGTCATAGACCTGCTCGCGCCTTCATTTGTTTCAGCTGATCTCGGTAGCACGACATCCTTCCATCCATGAGATCGCCTTTCTCCCGGCCATCTTGGCCGCGAGAGAATTATCCCCCGATCACATTTAAATCGAATTATAGGATATTGGTCTGCTCGCCCGGATGGCGAGCAGAAAGGCCGTCACATGGACGGAAAATTTTCGCGCAATCGCGGTCAGCTAAAAAAGTCCAACTCACAGCCTGACCGTGGGCACTGGAAAATATGGCGACGAAGTTTCGCGCACTTACAGAGCAGTCTCTAGTGTCGCTGCGTGTAAATTATATTTGTTTGTATGAAAAGAACTTTTATGTTACATACTTTCTGGGCTTGAGGGAGGTAAAATGTTTGATGCTAATTTGGAATTCCTCATCGCAGATGAACCTCCCGTATCGTTTGAAATTAATTTGGATAAGAAGTCCGAAGGGATACACGAGAGAGCTTTACTTAGCTCCAGGAAGTACCTAGTTGCTGAAGCAGAATTGCTCGACGCGATCATCGAAGTCGATCGCTTCAAAATTTATGAATGTTTTGGTTTCACTCATCTCTCGCCCTACTGTGTGAAGTATTTGGGGCTTTCTGAGGATGTTGCCGGAAATTTTGTGCGGGTCGCACGCAAGAGTGTACAAGTACCAGAGCTAAAAGCGGCGATTGATTCAGGATTGTCAGTAGGTAAGGCGAAAACGATTGCGTCGGTGATTACCTCGGGGAACCAGAGCGATTGGATCGAGAAAGCACTGAATCTCCCTAAGCACAAACTCGAGCGAGAAGTTGCTAAGGTGTCGCCCTACTCCCCTCGCCGTGAACAAGCGAAGCCCGTTGGCGAAGACAAAATCTGGGTTGGATTTGAATTGTCGGATGCTGAGATGGCGCTTTTAAGACGCGCGCAAGACCTAGTTAGCCAAAAACTAAGAAAGCCTGCCACCCATACTAGGCGTAATTCTAGGAAAACGATCCCCGCGGCCGTGAAGCATTGGGTGAACCTAAGGGATAGAGGCGAATGTCAGGCTAGATTGCCGAA
>JAYSTF010000174.1:0-6251 GCA_043720065.1 Pseudobdellovibrionaceae bacterium
ATAACTCCCAAAGACTTCCAATCCTCGTGCATTTCGCGGCGACCGTCTTCAACCGACCATTCAGCCCACTCATCGCGCTCGTAGAAAAATCCAAAAATGGTGGAAAAATAAGGCTTACCGCTAAGTTCATCAAACATAAGCACAGCATAATGAGCCTTATCGGGAGACAAACCCTGACTCACATATCGACACTCACCGCTATAAACACGGTTACCCAGCTCGGGCGCAAAAGGATTTGCTTCAAAACCTTCCCACACGGAAGTCATAAACTCATTACAGCTGCCGTCGTCGCATTGCCCCGTTGGTAGCTCTAAACCAAAGGCAGGTAACGATAAAAGTACAAACACTAGATTCAAAAATTTCATGTGCGCTTCTCCTCGCCCAAAGCATTTAGAAGCTTTTGATAAATGCCATCGAAGCCGCCATTACTCATTACTAAGACCACGTCGCCTCGCTTGGCAATGCCATTGATCTTTTTGACTAACTCGTCACTACTCGCACCAATATCAGCAACAGCGCCTTTACCTTTTAAATCAGCAACTAACTGGGCCGACGAGAAACGCTGCTCCTCATCGATTTTAGATTGATCAAATGCTTCCGCCACAAATGAAGCATCCGCGCTCGCCAATGCGTTCACATAATCCGCTTGAAAAACTTTGCGCCGAGAAGTCGCTGACCGGGGTTCAAAAACCGCGATTAGTTTTCGGCCCGGATATCTTTCGCGAATTCCTTGGATCGTTAGTCGCACAGCTGTTGGATGATGGGCGAAATCCTCTATAACCGCGACACCACCAGGTTCGCCCAATAAAGTTTGCCGGCGGCGAACGCCCGCAAATGTCGAAAGGCTTTGCAAAACTTGAGTCATCGGCCAACCCAAAGTTTTGGCTAGCGCAAAACAGCCAAGCGCATTTAACGTATTGTGAGGCCCGAAAACTTTCAAAGCCAAATCGGCAATCTTTCCACCATTCATTTCAACCGCAAAATGATTCCGGGCACTAATCACTTCGCGCTCGACCGCTTTAAAATCTCCCTTATCGAATCCGTAGGTGACAACCTTGCACTTTGCAAGTTTTAGCAACTCCACCACATTCCCGTCGTCGGCATTGGCGACCAAATTTCCATTGGCCGGAATTAGCTGTACCAACTTACGAAAAGAATCCTTCACCGCATCCAAATCCGCGTAAATATCGGCGTGATCGAATTCGATACTGGTGAGAATCACATGACGTGGGCGGTAGTGAATAAACTTTGGCACCTTATCAAAAAAAGCTGTGTCATATTCATCGCCTTCGATCACAAACCAATCCGACTGTGTCGCGCGAAAACTATGGGTGAAGTTTTCTGGAATCCCACCGATTAAAAAACCAGGATTTAAACCACAACCTTCAGCCATCCACGCCATCATGGATGTTGTGGTCGTTTTGCCATGCGTTCCCGCTAAAACAACTGATTGGCGGGACGCGATGACCACTTCACCCATCGCCTTAGGCAATGACGTATATGGAATATCAGTCGCGAGTAACGCCTGCGCTTCGACGTTCGGCTTAGATATCACATTACCCACTATGACCAAATCCGGGCGAGCCTTTAAATTTTCCGCCCGATAACCTTCCATCAACTCAATGCCAAGATCACGAAGCTGAGTGGACATCGGCGGATAAACGTTTTTGTCACTACCGGTGACTTTGTAGCCCATACTTTTAAAAATCCCAGCCAGCGAGCCCATTGCCGTCCCACAAATTCCAATAAGATGAATATGGGCGCCAGGTTTTAAATTTTTTAAGCTAGTTTCCATTTTTCGGTCCTCATTTCAAACTTTCAACGATCCAGTTATGTAAGTCGGCTCGCATTCGGGGAAACGCTAAGTTTTCCCGAGTCGGATGCACTCGGTTGCTAAGAATGATCACAAGTAAATCAGGTTTCGGATCATACCAAAGCGAAGTTCCCGTAAAACCAAGATGGCCAAACGTCTTTTGCGAAAAATATTTTCCAGTGCTGGAAATTTTCGGGCTAGGCTTCATAAAGAGCCAACCCCAGTCCCCGATGGATGGCTTGGTATGTCGACTCGCAAAACGTTTCAATGTTGCAGGCTTCATTAAGGCCGAAGACGATTCCCGGAAACAGGCCCGTAGTCCCAGTCCCCACCGACTAACGTCTTCCATTCGCCCGAAAAGTCCGGCATGCGGAGCTATTCCACCCAAGGCCCAAGCGTTCTCGTCATGAACTTCGCCTTGCAGTACTCGGCCGCGCCATTTGCATTTTTCGGTGGGAGCGTACTTGGACTTCGCGAATTTTCTGGCTCCCAAATTAAAATGCATATTGCCTGTGAGTGTAGGATTCGAAAGATCATCCCACAATTCTGTGAGACTTAGTTCGGTTGCATGGGTTAGCACTTGGCCTAGGACAAATAAATCCACATCAGAATAAACGGCTCTCCGAGACCCGCCTTTTCTAATTCGGCTAACTAGGTGACCCAGCTGCTCCCATCGCTTTTCAGGAGTCCTCTCACCTCTTAATTTTTTAAACAGCGGCAACCACCAAGGAAGACCCGCCGTGTGCGTGAGAAGCTTCTCTAATGTGACCTTAGAATTTTTAAACTCCGGCCAGTGGGTTTGTGCCAAATCGCTGGGCCGCAAAATCCCACGATCAAATGCCCGCCCCAAAGCCGATGCAGTAAAAATAATCTTCGTGAGCGAAGCCAAGTCGTAATAAGGATAGGTTTTTCCCCATTCCACATCTAGCTGCAATCGCCCCTTGGAATAAGCGCGAACTTGCAATCCCGGAGTTGCCAAGTTCACGCGCTCCTTATTCTCTGTGAGAACTCGCAAAAATTCGGCGTCCGCGCTCGACATTAAAGGTGAGCCCCAGAGGCAATCATCAAACTCGACCCTCGGGGCGACAGGAACAATTCCGTTGGCGTCATTAACGGCACTGGTCGCTGGACCGCGCCATGTCCGCTCTTCAAACCATAAAGTACTGGGATTTTTAAAGACTCAGCAAACCTTGGCAAAACATCTCTCCAAAGTAGCCGTTGGTCCTTGCGATCACTAACAATAATATCGCCAAATACGACGGCTCGTGCTCGCGCGAAGTAACCAGCCTGCGCCATCTGAGTGAGCATCCGATCCATGCGATGCGGCCTCTCGCCACGATCTTCAAAGAAAACAATATGGCCGTGTGGCAAAACCTGCCAAGGAGTTCCAAGACTCGATTGCAGCACGGCAAGGTTGCCCCCAACCACTTTGCCTCGAACAATTTTAGATGACCGAGCCGCACGGTTCATTGGTTTTAAATTTGAGAACTCAACCGCACTTAATTGGCCGAATAACATGCCGAAAATTTCTTTTGTTTCCTGCGGCAGATTTCCGCCTCTGCCGAAGCGGTCAAGAAGCGGACCATGCATAGTCGGCCAATGCCATTGAGAATTTAAAAATCCGTGTAGCGTGGTGATGTCACTGTAACCAATAAATAGCTTACTCGATTTTGGTCGCTTCACTTTTTGCAATTCTGGCAACAGTCGCAAAGCACCATAACCACCGCGTACGCACCAGATTGCTTTTGAATCCGGCGCTAAAAGCGCTTTCTTCAACTGCAGAAACCGAATCGCATCACTTTGCGCGAAAAGATCCGGCCTCGGCAAAAAAATATTTGAGGAATATCGCGGCTTAAGGCCCATGCCTTTTAAAAATCGAACCGCCCCCTTCAGTTCCGAAACTTTGCAGGCGGAAGCTGGTGCAATTATATCGACCACATCTCCCACTTCAAGAGGGGACCAATTTTGCATCATTCGGCTGGCAGGAAAATAACGACTCATTGGGTAATGATAGCGAAGTGGGATTGCTTCGTTGAGTGCCAAATCGTATGTTCTTGTGCGAGGCGCCATAAAGCGCAGCGGGTGGAAGATGGATAAGATAATATGTGTCGGCAAAAATTATCCGAATCACGCAGCTGAAATGGGCGAATCTCAGCCGGAAGAACCCGTACTTTTCCTTAAGCCCCCGAGCTGTCTAGTTCAGTTGCCCGAACCGAAGGCACTTAAAGAGCACCCGAAGGTAAGGCTTCCGAGTGGCGAGATTCATCATGAAATTGAAGTCGTCTTCCGCGTGGGCTCCCAGAAAGAAGGAAAGGATCCTTTTGTCGCCTTCACTTTGGGCTTAGATCTCACTCGTCGCGACATCCAGTCGAAGTTGAAGAAACAGGGCCATCCATGGGATATCTCAAAGGTATTTTCCAACTCGGCGATTGTTGGTCCATGGTTCGCCTGGAGCCAATGGAAGGACTATCGCCAAAAAGCTTTCTCACTGCTTGTGAATGGCGAACGTCGACAAGTGGGGTCGCCAACCGATAAGCTTTGGCCCTCGGAAAGATGTTTGGCGTTAGCGAAGAACTACTTCCCCATTTGCGAGGGCGATTTGCTTTTCACAGGAACACCGCCTGGCGTGGGTCCTTTGAAGTCTGGCGATTACCTAGAGTTTCACTGGGACAACGAGATCGTCGGCATTTTAGAAATTATGTAATTAACGCAACGTTACGCAGGTCATTGGCAAAAGCTCGCTGGCATTTCTCCGATAATGATTTTGCGGATGGGATGACCACCTTTAAATTTATCAGCGGCTAATTCAGTGAACGTGACGCCATCAGTACTGCGGTAGGCCACTTGCCTCTCATAATTCCAGCCCCAAGTACCTATGACTGAAACAAAGGTTTGGGTTGAAGGATTATATGCCAGCGGTCCGTTCCACCAAAGGCGATTGGCTGAGCCGGTCAAAACCATATCGGTCTTTGTCCAATTTATCGCGTCAGTGCTTTTCCATTGTTGCCCGGCGGAGTAGATAACGAAATGAGTACCAGTAAACACAAGATTCGTAGTCCATTCCATCCCTTGCGCTTCAAAAACTTTTTGCGAAGTGAACGTCACACCGCCGTCCCTCGACCGGGATATATAACCTTTGTTTAAAAATTCGGGGCCTGCCCCGCGGGCGAATCCAGCAGTAACAATCAGACCATTTCCTCCCGCTACAGTGCTAGCGGAGTTAGACTCGAAACCGGCTGGAATATTCCAGGTGCGTCCCTGATCTAAACTTCTTGCAATACCGTTTGTGCGCGAGGTGATAAAAAACCTTGTGCCGACCCTGTGCACTTGGGGAAAATCAAAAGTTTCGTCAGGTGCGTTTTCAACTGTCGCCCAAGTTAATCCCTTGTCGGTGGAAAGCGACCAACCATTCCAAGGAGAAAAAAGCGTCCCGCCAGAATAAGCTACACTCCCGCCCGAGCCTCCCGATCGTACGATTTGCCAGTTCACGCCGTCGGATGAGCGCTTGATGCTTCCAGGAAAACCCCAGCCATAATCGGCATAAATGTACCCGTCACCGTAGTCTATTCCTTGCGCGGAATATGGCGTGTGATCGCACTCAACATATTTTGGATTTGTTTGTTCCACCCAACAGCGGGCGGTGTCATCAACGGATCGATCTTTAATCCACGATTGCCCATCATCACAAGACATAATGGTTCGACCCATGTGCCCGGTGGCCATAAAGACTTTTACCGTTCCAGGATCCGGAATGCCGGCGCTAGAGCTGGCGACCTCTTTAATGGCGTCAAATCCACCGGAGCAGTTGACGTAACTCAACAAAACCGCTGAAAGCACAGAAATTATTAAGAAACTATAACGTCGAATCATGCACCCTACCCCAACGTTTTGCCGTCCCTTAATCGTATCAAATCCTCGGGTTAGTAAGAGCATTACTTGCGTCTCAAAAAGAGAACATTTAAGTGAAAGTCGCGCTTGTGGCTGCCTAAAGATCAGCAGTCTTTATCTAATCCGAATAATGGCGTCGGATAATTGCCGTCAAAGCAAGCCGCGCAAAAGTCCTTCGCTTGTCCTTGCACGGCCTTAAACATGGCGCCCGTCGACAGGTAAGCTAAACTATCAGCGCCTATGAAACTGCGAATTTGTTCGATCGGCTGTTGCGCCGCGATGAGCTGCGACTTGCGAGGCGTATCCACGCCGTAAAAACAAGGCCCCGTCGTAGGCGGCGACGCAATTCTAAAATGAACTTCCTTCGCTCCTGCCTGCCGAATCAACCGAATAATCTTCTGTGACGTCGTTCCGCGCACGAGCGAGTCATCGATCACGATAACTCGTTTTCCACGCAGAACTTCACTCTGCGGATTTAGTTTAATCTTCACGCCGAAACTACGAATGGATTGGCTCGGCTGAATAAAGGTTCTTCCAATGTAGTGATTGC
>JAYSTF010000019.1:0-16987 GCA_043720065.1 Pseudobdellovibrionaceae bacterium
AAGTGTCCTCTCCGCTCATGCTAAAACGGTGAAATCCTGGCTGCGGCGCTTGGATAGTTCCACTCAAGCATTCCTCCGCGAACACTCGAATTATCCATAACAAAAAATATTTCTGCCATTAATGCGCGCTTAAGTGCGCGACTCGTCGTGAGCCTAAATTCAGAAACGTGAACTTTTCTACCCCACTGTCAATGCGAGGGGGGGGGCCATTCTCCCGTATGTATAGGGACGAAAGGAATTTTATTGAAAAACAAGAGGTCCCCGCCATTCCCAAGGACCGAGCTGGAGCTAGCTGCCAAGGTTGGATTTATGTCGAAGTCCGTTGGGCGAGAGCATCTCGCCAAGGGATCTAACAGGGCAAAAAACAAACGTTGGCTAGGTTTCTCTAAACGAAAACTGTTCATTTCTCACTGCCGATGGCCGGAATTGATCGTGCCCAATCGACGCCATAGGCTTGTAAAAAAGCTGGGCCTAGAAATCGCGAAGCCGCCATTCGATCATAAAAATATCTATTGTGCCGATTATGTCCTTGCCGCACTCGTTCAATTGAAAGCGCATACTCGAGTGATGGAATTGAAGACGAAGGGCGAAGCCAGGAGGAAGCCTAGCGCCAATGATTACCCCTCAGACTTCATTATCAAGTTCGCAAATGGCCTTAACCTAGGAGTCGAGGTCAAACCATGGAGAGAAAGCATCAGGGCAATCGACGAGTTCCTCGACAGCTATAATGATAAGGCCCTCGATCTACTTGTGATCGCGATTCGGTGTCCCACAACAAAAGAAAGAATCTTACATCAGATCCGCAGCCGGGCCGTCTCAGGAAGGCGATGGTATATCCCTCTGGGGTTTATGCCTCTCTGGCAAATGCGACAGAAGGCTTGGGAGGGAGAAATTTTCCTTGAGGATTCGATTGAAACGCTTTCTTCAATTTCGAATCGGGAAGTTCCTCAATCGATCGCTAATCGTTCGTCGAGCGTAGGATAGAGGAACCTGGTGTAAAACGCTAAATACCGAGAAATCACTTTTGCGATTCGTTACATAGCCTTCGCCGCCACACATAAATTAATCCCTTTTACGCTGTTGACCCATCCCCCTCCACGATGTTGCGGGAAAGGGGTCAACAGCTAGGGATGAATTTATGTGTGGCGGCGAAATAATGATCGGGAGAAAAAATGGTCATGAAGAGTACGGTAATAAAAGAGAGAACAACACGATTGCAGAAGACTTGAATAATACTGAGCGACATTCCCACGGGGACCGGCGCCGTGTTGATCGCCCACGGGCGCGACACACCTCACGGCGCGAGTAGTGTTTTTAAAATCCGATTTCCGGAACTTAAGCTCGGACAGGATAGGGTTTTAACTCAGTAATTTCAGGTGTTTAGTGAGCCCAATTGGGCTATGTTACAACTAAGTAGAAGCAAGGAGACTTTTATGGAAAAAAAGAAGCATGGACCCAAAAAGGGAGCCGTTAAGAAATGGTCAGAAAGACTGGAGAAGCTCGGAGAGCAGTCTCCACCAGAAGACTTGATGAAAATTATCAACAAGACTGAGAAGCCAAAAAAAGTGGCTAAGCCGAGAGGCCCAGCTGAGGATTTGGAAATCTAATGAAGGTTCTTAGGGGGTTGGATCAACTAACTGAATTTATGAACAGAGTGGATTGCAGTGACGGCTGTCTTGCCGATACTGGCTTCCTGTATGGCATGTCGTACAAAGACGACAGAGTTTACCCTCAGTCACTCGAAGTATCTTTGGTGCTCGAAGAAAAAAATATTCCCATTCACACTAACGTCATCGGAAGAGGGGAATTTGTCGATCTTGTATTTCGAAAAATGCTCACTCGTGGTGCCATGAAACTTTATAAGTCCATGGATTCTCATACAGACCAACGATCACTTTTTAATTTCGTTAAAGCCATTCGAGATCGAGAAGTTAGAGATAAGAGAAATCGTAAATCGTATAAAATTGGCGAGCGTGAGCTCAAAGATCTTCGCAAAGAGATTGTGACCATAGCCGGAACGAGTGGCTGGAGAAGTTTCTGCTCAACCTACGCAGGAGAAATGCTCGTTAACGAGTGGGAGTATCTCGAGGATGACTACGGACTTTATTTTATAGAGCTGATGGAAGGTCAAACTTCTAGATTAGTACCTCGCCCACTTCTATGGCGTGAAATGGTCGAAACAATGGGAAAGTTTGGAATTCGCGGTCCTGATGCAATGATTCTCAATCTCTTTAAATCTTGTTCGCTAAATTTATTAATTACATCAGATCAAGATTTTAATTTTTCTGAAGTGGATGATCCAGAGCTTGAGAAAAAAGCTGTTCTCATTTTAGAGGAATCAAAGCCTGATGCGCCTTATCTGAAAGAGATTGAGGACGACGAAGAATGAGAACAATCGTCTTATTGGGCTCTGCGCATAATGACGGCAATACGCTGAAAGCCGTAAAAGATCTTTGTCCTTTCAAGGAATACGAGATCATCAACCTTCAAGCCCTACAAATTGCTTCCTACAACGACGAGAATTGCCCCAATGATGACTTTTATATAGTCGCTGATAAAATGTCGAATGCTGACAACATAGTCTTTGCGACACCAGTTTACTGGTACTCAATGAGCAGTGTTCTGAAGAACTTTTTTGATCGACTCACTGATCTCCTGGGACCTTATAAATCTATTGGTAAATCTCTATCAGGAAAATCAACTTACTTAATTGCAACTGGAACAGATGATGAGCTGCCAAATGGATTCGAGGAACCTTTTCGGAGGACATCGCAATACTTCGGAATGGTCTTCCAGAAAACCTTTTATAAATCAGTAGACTAAAGAACGTAACCTCGACTTAACCCCGCCCATTCTTCGACTCCTCCACTGAGTTCAAAACAGGAGGAATGCGAAAATGAAACGCATACTTTTATTGAGTCCGATAGCGGCTCTAACCGTGTCATGTACGACACTCGATCAATCATTTAGGCTTGGTGCTGCAACAGGAGCATTGACTGGTGCAGCAGCGACCTATGCTGGTCATGGCTCAAGTGGAAGGCCACCAAGGATTGAAGAAGTGGGTCTTGGTGCGAGCATAGGCCTTGGGATCGGGCTTATCACTTCATACTTTGTTCATCAACAAGTAGCAGAAGACCGCGAAGAGATGTCACGCCAAACAGAAATCTACTTCGGCGATTTGCCGCCAAGCCCATTCGTGATTCCACAACCAAAACTTAAGAAAGGAAGTCGATAATGAAAAAGAAACTGCAAGTGGTGTTAAGCGACGAGTCTTGGGCGGCGCTCGAAGATCGTCTGAACCGCATTTCTAAATCAGAAGGCACTGACATACTCAGATTGCGAAGACAAGTTGCCTTTGCCCGCCTTCTCGCGCTCTCGGCGGGCTTTCTTCTTTGCCGCTGTCTGCGCTTCTATGCGTTTACTTGACGAAGCTTGTTGGTGAAATCCGAGCACGGGTCGAGTGCGAGCGCAGTTCTCGCATCTCCCTTTCGATGAGACGGCGGCCAATTGCCTGGAACTCGTAGTACTGGTACTCGCTCATCGTGCATCGCCAAATGGTGATTCAAATTGACGATCAGTCTCTAGCTTCGTCGGGTTCATCCCTAGCTCACGTGCCATCTGAACCTGAGCGTGGGACAGGTGATGACGTTTCCGAGCGTCGATCCATTGCTGCATTTTCTTATTTATCTTCTTCTTTTTCGCGGCCATTCTATTTGCCTCACTCGGATGAAAGAACAGACATCTCTACTGAAAATTCTTTTCTGCTTCTTCCGAATGAGGTATTTCCAACCACCACAATGGGTCCGGGCGATCAACTTTTGACGAAAGATCGATCTCGTCATAAGGGTCAACACACTCAAGGCGAAAATTGAAACCTGTATGTGAAGAAACAAAATGACCCAATTCAGCCCACGAATATTCAATGCCATCAATCATCGCGGTGGGACCGTTTTCATTTTCCTCAATTCGTCCGACTACCGCGTTGTGCTTTAGGTACAGTCGATTTTGAGAGGCTGAACCAAAATCCGATGACTTCAGGTAGCGGACGCTCAAGCCGCTCTTGATTTTCTCAACAAGCGTCAAATAGGCCACAGTCGCCGGAGTTTCTGGGTGTTCCATTATTGAAAATTGATATCCGCACGGCTCACCACGCTCGTTGATTTCTTGCGCGATTATGCCAAGACCGGTTGAAATACGAACCTGAAAATAAAACGTATGCTCTTTGCCAATACAGTCAAACAGCGATATTGGCGAGAACTCTGATGGCTGAGGCGGTGCAATGCCCATTCTTTTGGCGGCAAATGAATTGAAACAGCTCGGGCATAGGTTCTTCGATGGCAGACCCTCGCCAAAAGTCAAACCCGTAAACCCTCGCGAAGGCTTCTTCGCCAGGCATTCTTCGCAGATGCTAAGTGGAATTTTACCGTTCGATATCTTTGCCATTTTTTTCATGGAAACATTTTGCTGCAACCGTCGCCAGAGTCAAAAAAAATAGGGCATACAACGAGGATTAATGCGCCTGCACCGCGTCGCCGATGCCCAATTCGACGGGCGAAGTCAAAAGTGAATCTTTGGCCTCGACTGGCCCGAAAAAATCTCGCGACCGCACGCCATTGACCATCGCGGCGGTTGATCCGCACCGGTTCAGCGACAGCAGCGTCCATAAAGTCCTTGAGCTCAGACCGAAATTTCTTGGCATTTTTATCCCAGCCTTTTGGAATCTGAGAATATTTATGCCCAAGCAGCCTTGTGCCCATCGCTATATTTATCAGGGGATCCAATTTATCTGCTTTTTCAATGTGAATAAGATGGTCTTTGGCCTCGATCCATTTTTTCTTATTGGGATGTCGTCGTTCCGGAATGACAGGTCCGCTCGTGCCCTTGGACGACATGAAAACCTGGAGGACACATTTCCGTCGGCTTAGGTTTTTTTAGAACTTCACTGCTCACTTCTATTCCTTATGAAACCTTTTTTAGTCTATCCAATCCATCGAGAATAAATACCCTGATGAGGACTTGATATGGAATTCCTTGTTTCTCAGCGACAGCCTTCAGCTCTTGAATTGTTGTCTCGTCAAGGGCAACGCTAGTAGGCTTTTTGCGCGAGTCTTTGTAGCGTTTCATAGCCGCCAGAATCTTTTTGGAATCCAGCTCGAATGGAGCGTCATACTCTTTCAGAGATTTTGCGTAGGACTTCTTCATATTGTTTTCTCTCCTTTTTATGCGCAGGTCTCGCGCTGATTACTCTTATCCTTCCTTCGCGAAGGACAAAGGCGACTTGAAGTAATCGGCCGTTCAAATTTGGTCCGACTAAACCAAGCCTTTGTTCAATGACAGCTGGGTTGATTTGAATGCCTAGTGGCAAAGCCAACCCAGAACGGAATACGGTTTCGACTTCTTCAATGGATATTTTGTGTTTAGTGGCACTTTTGGACTGATTGCCTTTATCCCACTCAAATTCAAAATGGGAAGTCTCCATAATCCAAAATAATAGCCAGTCAACGAACTCCCATTGAGCCATAAGGCACTATACTGACACTATATACATAGTGTCAATACTTTCGGTGTTTTATCTGTTGGAAATAATTCTGAATGTAAACCAAGGCCTATTTCGAATCCCTGCGAACGTATTTCTTGTTTTGCGTGGTCTACTCCCAGACTGCGAAATTTTGCCGAACAAATCGAACTCGTTCAGTAGACCGAAAAAACTCGCAGTTTTTTCGCCAAACTCTTGAGTGAATACGCCACTGACGTACGCGTGTCGGAAAGCTCATAGGCCTCTATGCGGGCCTCTTCCATGAGGTCAGTGAATGGATCGATTTTCAAAACGCTCTCCCCGCAGAACTCGAACAAACAGCCAGAGCATTCCCGCAGCAATCGCCAAAGAGAGAAGTAAATGCATGCCCCAATAAAATAGAAACACTACCGCCATCGACGGCAACATCAACGGCATGACAAAAAATCGAACGCAACCGCGAATTCTCAGCGTCCCCAACCAAAGGCCGGAATGCCCTAGCACCGTCTTCTCAAAAGCTTTCAAAAATCCTTGGGGCGGAGGCATATAGAGATACATCTCGTAAAACTCTAGAAACACAATGAGAGTCGACAGGCCTATGACTATACGAGCAACGTACCGGGCCTCGTACAGCCGTGGAAAGATCTGGAATACCGAAAGTGTCGTCGCCTTCCTCATGATCGCAGCGTCATCCTTAGCAAGCTGTTTCTCCGATTAATGCCGTTAGCATACACAGAATAATTTTAATAGGTGCATTCGGAAAATCAAGAAAATGCATCTTTCAGGCGTGCGATCGTGAACTTGATGACATTGTAACTCCATGGCTTTTTCATTCGCGATTTGATGCCTTTGGAATCTCGCAACAATTGGACAATTGAAAAATCATGAATGATTTCAATGGTGTGGAGTGCGGACGAGTTGGCTCAAGGCCTGAATATTTTTCAAGTACCATCCAAGGCAATGTATTTACTAACAATATTGACGCTACGCATTGATTTTTTGCACCCATTGAAATATGTGCATACGGTGTCAAATCCAAGTCATGACCTAAACTATATCCAATTGCGAGAGCTTTCCCAGAGAGCTGTAGCACTCAGATTTCTCCGCGCTGAGAACATGCCTTTGATGGCCGGCTTTCTGTACCAGCAGTACCGCAAACCAGGGCAAAATCGGATTCCTGAGCCTGCTCTTCGGTTGGCGCTATCTCAACACCTAGAACAGCTTGCAGGTATGCTTTGCGATCGCAGACGACTCAGTTCTGAAACGAGTTCACGCCTCTCTCCCTCGAGAGTCTCTAAACGTCTTTCAATATCCTGAATTCGCTGATTTTGTGAAGCCAATGCGAAATTTCATCGTAGGGAGCCACCCCATCCAATTTTCACGATATCCGAACCATTAAGAAAAATCCTAAAACTAGACGTTGAGTCTATTTTTAAGAATATATTTAAATATTTTTACCAAATCTCTTTAATTTTAGTCTAAAATATAGATCATGACTCTAGTTTTAGAATCAAAATTAAAGGATCTTTTGACCCATTGGACTCCGGGAACCGTTTATCTTTCTTCATACCTGAAGAAGAAAGGTATTGGTTACGACCTGCAACGACTTTACCGCGAAAGTGGATGGACGGTTTCACTTGGACAGGGAGCTGTCGCAAAAGCCGGTGACCAAGTCACATGGCTTGGTGGCCTTCATGCTTTACAAACTCAAGGGAAAGCAAAAATCCATGTCGCAGGGAAAACGGCCTTGGGTCTTGCCGGACTCGCCCATAATTTACCTCTAGCAAAAGAGCATCTTCACATTATCGGCGCGCCAAAATCTAAACTGCCGACTTGGTTTCGTGAGTATCAATGGGGAGTTCAAATTCATTTTCATCAAAGTGCGCTCTTCCCGGCGGACTTGCAGACTGGCCTACGGTCACTCAATCAAAAAAACTTTTCGGTGCGAGTGTCCTCGCCAGAGCGCGCCTTTTTTGAACTTTTGGATTTAGTTCCGCAGGAGCAAACTTTTGAAGAGGCCCGAATCATCTCCGAAGGCTTGACCACGCTCCGACCGAAAACCGTCCAAGAACTTCTCGAAAGATGCTCCTCGATAAAAGTGAAACGTCTCTTTCTTTTTTTTGCGGAACGGCAGAACCATGCATGGCTAACCAAGCTCGGTTTAAAAAAAATAGACCTCGGCACCGGCGATCGCCAAATCGTCAAAGATGGTGTCGTTGATCCTAAATACCGTATCACCGTTCCGGAGCATCTGAAGTGAAGGACTCAATTTATTTTCCGCAAGTCGAACTTCTGATTCGGTGCCTGCCGGAAGTGGCAAAAGAGAACTGCTTTGCATTGAAGGGCGGAACCGCCATCAATCTCTTTGTCCGCGATATGCCACGTTTGAGCGTCGACATTGATCTTGTTTATCTTCCGATCGAACCTCGAGAAGAATCTTTAAAAAATATTGAAGCGGCATTGAAACGAATTTCAAGTGGTATTCGAAAATCGATCAAGGGTTCCAAGGTTAATGAAAGCAAGAGTGCCGCATCGACAACGGTAGAAAAACTATTCGTTTCGTTGAACGGCGCGCAAATCGTCATCGAACCAAATCCCGTCATTCGTGGTGCCATCTATCCCGGTGCAAAAATGGAGCTCGTCAAAAGTGCGGAGGATTTCTTTGGCCTTACATGCAGCATCGAGGTCGTTTCAAAACCCGATCTTTACGGCGGGAAACTCGTCGCAGCCTTCGATCGACAACATCCTCGAGATCTTTTCGACGTTAAACTTCTGATGGAAAGCGAGGGCCTGTCGGAAAAAAATCCGCGGGGCCTTCGTAGTTTACTTGGCCAGCCACTCCCGCCCCGCAAGCGAAGTCATCCAGCCGACGCTGCATGACATGAAGACGACATTTGAAAATGAATTTTCTGGCATGACGAGAATTCCATTTTCTTACAATGACTTTTTGACGACGCGAACAAATTTAATTCGGCTGCTAAATGACGATCTGTCGACAGAAGAAAGATCGTTTTTAATTTCATTGCAAGAGGGAAGGCCGAAATGGGAACTATTGACGGCGCCTGACATTTAAAGGCTTCCATCCCTACAATGGAAACTTCAGAATGTGCAGAAAATGACACCCAAAAAACGGGCTATGGCAGTAGATGCGTTGAAATCGAAACTCGGATTTTAGATCGTTCTAAAGCAAAATTTATCCCATCGACCAGATGATGTGACCAAAATTAGAATCAAATTTTGTTGCCATGCACACATGGTCAATACTCCATGACTCGACCTTATTTCAAATTAAGGGCTAAGCACTTGTATTTTCAATCTATTTAAAAATGCACAAACACCATAATATTTAAGTATATTGTGTAGAAGGCCGAGCTGGCAACTTCTCAGCAGGGCCTATTCACGTCTAAACAAGCCGAAAAAGTTGGTTACGTTAGTAACAACCATGCCTATCATGTCAAAACCGGTCACTGGATTCGAGAAGCCCGCGGCGTTTATCGCCTGGCCCTATTCCCCAAGAGTGCGGAAGAGCAAAAAGTAATTTACGCACTCTGGAGCCAGAATCGTGAGGGGAAAATACAGGGTGTCTACTCCCACGAAACTGCACTTGCCCACTACGAACTATCAGATGTGAATCCGTCTAAACTTCATATGACTGTCCCTAAAACATTTCGCAGAAACTCTAAGATCCCAAAAGTTCTCAAGCTCTACTACGCAGATTTGACAAAAGAAATGATTCTCGAAAGCCGAGGCTTTCTTGTAACGAAAGTAGGTCGAACGATCGCAGACGTCATCCAATGCGGCTGGATTCCTTTTGATATTATTCGCCAATCCGTTCTCGAAGCCGTCGCAAAGGGTCTCCTGCAAAAGTGGGAAGTTGAAAGTACTTTTGCTCACGTGCGGGTGGCAGATGAGATACAGCAACAGCTTCACCGACTTCTTAAGGAAATCAAGTGATGAAAAAATATCCAACTGCTACATCTTTTCGAACAGCAGTTTGCAGAGAAATTCCATGCTTACACTTTGCTCCGCCCAGAGAATCGACCAAACTCAAGAGTGAAAGACTTGATTGATATGAATCTGCTTATTCATGAAGGCATGAATTCGAGGCAACTTGTTGTCGTCCTGAATGAAACATTCCACCGTAGAAATACTCATACCCTGAATCTGACACCGTCACTCCCGCCAACAACATGGGGAGCAACTTTTACGTCCATGGCGATCGACTGCAGCTTGAACTCTGATATCAATGTCGGATTCAAAACCTTGGTCGACTACCTAAAGAAACTTTGACAGGGAGTGTTTTTGCTACGCTTCCTTGCTCTTTGAGCTCACGAAAGATGGTGCGAATGGCCTCGGCCTTTGTTTCCGGTAGATTGGCCGGTGGCCCGTGGATGCAATCAGAGTTCATTCGTCGTCAGAGAAGAATGTGCGCAGGCGATGGACGGGAAAGCGGTCAAGATTCGACTCCCTATTGTCGTCGATATCGAGAAACGTGACTTCAAAATTGTTATTGGGGCGAATCGATATTTTATAGAAGATACGGTAGCGGCCATCCCGAAGAGGTGAGGATCGCTCGCTCGACATCATTTTGAATTTCTATAATTGAGCGAAAAATAAAATCTTCGATACGAAGGCGGTTTTCTTCAAACTGGGAAGCGCGGCTGAAATGGATCGCCATTACTTTTTAAACCGTGCCGTTCGATCTCCGTTTCGCTCCAGGGGTTTTGTTTTTCCGTCGATGATTTCACTCATTCCAAGAAGCCTCCGTTGGAGGGATTGAATTTCATTTCTAAACCCTTCATAGATCTGCTCCGACATCAAAACAAAGCTTTGACCATCGCGGCGGTTGATCCGCACAGGTTCAGCGACAGCAGCATCCATAAAGTCCTTGAGCTCAGACCGAAATTTCTTGGCATTTGCACTTTGCATAATGGCCTCCAGACCCAAAAGAGTACTTTTTGTCAATAGCCACAGATCTCACCAAAAACTCAATCCCACCAGCCCCAGATATCCCTCAGCATCAAATTAAACGCCTTCCTGAGGTCGCGATGCTGCATCCGCTCGGCCCTGCGCCACAGTCGCAAACTCTCCCTGCGAATTTGTTTCGAATTTGCGGGAGTCTCCCTTGTGTACTTGAATTGCACCGAAACCGAGGCGACGCCCGGTTCGCGCTTTCCGCTGATCATGCGAATCTTTCCATACTTCTTCCGGAAGTCCTTTGTTATCTCGTCGTAGTATTGGTCTCGTTCAACTCGCTCAAGGAGAATCTCGACAGCGCGGATTTGCCGAGCAACCTTGGGGGCCTCGACAATAATGTTATTTGCGACGATGCATTTTCGCGTGCGCTCCAGCTTGTATTGCAACATGCGAAGAATATAGGTCCAGTCCCAATCTTCATCGTCTTTTAGAACTTTTCGATATTCCCGCAATTTTTTGTCGTGCGTCTGTTTCTTGGTCGGTTTTTTCTTCGCCATGCGGATCACCCTGCAAGTTTGAAGGTGACCTTGCCACCAGCCGCCGCGATCTCACTGGGTGTCTTGGCCACGACGTAATTCTTCTTGGTTTTCCTAGCCTTCATTTTCCAACTCCTTCAAATATGAACTCAGTCTGGTTTCGCGGACTCTGCCTAATTCAACTCACTCATTCTGCGGTAAAAACTGAATCATTTGCAAGAATGAATACTTCTTAAAATCAGCGTCGTGCGTATATATGCGTTTAACATTGTGCGATCGTAAGCAGAGGGCGATTCGAGCATCAAATATTTCATTTCCCCTTAATCCCGGAATTTCTAATTCCATTTCTGGGAGTTCTTTCCACCAAGCTGTGTCTTCATCGAGAACTCTAACTTGATAGTAATCAAATAGCTCTTCGAGAGCCGAAACGGCAGCCTTCGCAGTCAATGGCTTCGGAAATAACTTTGGATGAGTAAGCAGTCGTAGGCACTCACCAACATTTGTCGGCGTAGTACAGATTTCGTCGTGCAATTTACTCATGCCCTTTGTGGTTAAAGCATGGGTCGGCATCGACGCTACGATCAAGTCAATTACGATATTCGTGTCAATCGCCGTCACGCTCTAACTCCTCCATCCAATCTTTACGACTCGATAAATCAACCTGAGGTGTGCCAAGATCTTTGGCTTTAAATACCCTGGTCTTTTGACTTTTCTGGCTTTGTTTCCACGATTCTCTTCCCAGTTGCGCCCACTTGGAAATGACTTCGCTTATAGTTCTTCCCGACTTATCCGCTTCCTTCTTAGCTTCTTCAAAAACACGGTCGTCGATCACTAGACTTGTCTTCACAATTCCTCCGTATTCTCTATAATAGAATATATATTCTTAATAGTAAATAGAAAGAATACGGCGTTTCAAATTGATGCAAAACCGGACTTTCCAGCGGAGATGTTGTCACCGACAATGGGCTTAAGGGGGACGTTTGCAATTATCAAATTTATTAAAAATCATGATGGTGACACCATTAACTGGTGCAAGCGGCAGCCCGCAGGGCTCTGACCAGGCACGCTGACCTGTGCCAGTTTTTGCGGTTCCTTCTTCTCGAAGGCATCATCAGTCTGCTAGGATGCCCACGAAAACCTTTGAATTACCAAACTTGTAGAAAGTTGGACCCCCCATGGAAAGCCGTTGGAATGATCAAGATGCTTTGAAGTTTGGCAGCGATCCGGTTGCGCTTCGGGCCTACACTTCACGTTTGCTCGGGCAGGAGGCTGTGCTTGTTCAACATGGTGGAGGGAATACGTCGGTTAAGACGTCGAGTACGAACCTTTTTCGAGCGCATGAAGAAATTCTGCATGTGAAGGGGAGTGGGTGGGATTTAGCAACCATCGAGCCTCAGGGTTTTGCTCCGGTGAAAATGGAGCTTCTACTAAAGATGGCGCAACTCGAATCGCTAAGCGATGGCGACATGGTGCGAGAGCAACGGGCAGCGATGACGAATCCGTCGGCTCCCACGCCGTCGGTCGAAGCTATTTTGCACGCGATTATTCCGTTTAAGTTTGTCGATCACACACATTCTGATTCTGTCGTGGCATTAACGAACACACCTGATGGGGCGCGGCTAGCCAAGGATGTCTACGGCGACCGCGTGTTATTTCTTCCTTACGTGATGCCGGGTTTTATTTTGGCACGAGCGATCTATGAAAAGACGCGCGATGTGGATTGGAGCAAGCTTGAAGGAATCATTCTTCTGAATCACGGCATTTTCACTTTCCACGATGAAGCAAAAGTCGCTTACGAGAACATGATTCGACTAGTGACTAAGGCCGAAGACTTCATTCGCGCGCGCGGTGCGGACTCAGTGCTTACGGCAAAGCCCACAAAGGAGCCATCGGCTTTAGAGATGGCAAAACTTCGGCGCAAACTATCGCTTACGCTAGGATCACCCCTGCTTGCGAGGTTAAACAATTCTAAAGAAGCTGTTGGTTTTTCCAATTGGGACCGGGTCGAGGCTGTAACTTCGCGCGGGACTATCACGCCCGATCATGTGATTCATATCAAGCCAAAACCCATGATGATGACCTCCGACATTGACGCTTCCGTTGAGAGCTTCGTGAAAGATTATCATTCTTACTTTGCGCGCAATCAAAAGCCCGGTTTGAAGGAACTCGACGCATGTCCGAAATGGGCAGTTTGGCCTGGTGTCGGCTGTGTGAACATCGGAACTTCGGCAAAGTCAGTCCGAATTGTTGACGACATCACGACTCATACCCGTCGGGCCATGCAATGGGGAGAAGCGCTTGGTGGTTGGAAGCCCGTGAGTGAAGCAGATCTTTTTGACGTTGAGTATTGGGAGCTCGAGCAAGCAAAGCTAAAAATAATCGGCGGAGCTAAACCCTCACTGCAGGGCAAAATCGCGGTTGTCACGGGGGCGGCAAGCGGAATCGGAAAAGCCATCGCAGAAGATTTGCGGGCACAGGGTGCTTGCGTCGCCGCGCTCGACATTCATCCCGAAATTGAAACGCTATTTAAAGGTGACGCAGGTCTAGGGCTTAAGTGCAACGTTACTAGCGAGGCGTCAATTGCCGAAGCTCTTAAGCGAGTCGCTCTCCACTTTGGCGGCCTTGATATTTTGGTCACGAATGCTGGTACATTTCCAGCAGGAAAACTCATGCATGAATTGAGTGAAGAGGAATGGACCTCGGTGCTAAATGTAAATCTCTCTGGCCATTGGCGTGTCATGAAAGCCGCCATTCCACTTTTAAAACTGGGTTTTGATCCGTCGATCATCGTAGTTGGCTCGAAGAACGTTTCAGCGCCTGGTCCCGGCGCTGCGGCTTACAGCACGGCTAAGGCAGGCCTAACGCAACTCGCACGAGTTGCGGCCCTAGAGCTCGCCGCATTTGGAATTCGCGTCAACACCATCCATCCCGACGCTGTATTCGATACGGGCATATGGACTGATGAGGTTGTGGCCAATCGAGCGAAGCATTACGGACTTAGCGTGGATGATTATAAACGAAAAAATCTCCTTAAAACCGAAATCACGTCAAAGAATGTCGCTCACATGGTCACTGCGATGGTAGGACCGGCGTTCGCTAAGACCACCGGCGCGCAAGTGCCACTTGATGGCGGCAACGATCGAGTGATCTAGGTAAATCGAAGGAGCGCGAGCTTAGAGGCGGGCTATCACGAGATGGACTCCCGATTCATCGCCGGATAGCTTGTTTTTCAGGGCACTTTTCTAAGTACTTAACTTCACCAAGAAGGCGGAAAGGCAGTGGATCCTCTAACGAGTATCGACTATTCTTGGGCCGTACTTGAGTCTGCCTTAGCCATTGCGAAATGCAATTGCCGGCTAGGTAACATTTCGCTATTGTACCTGGAGGACATTAACTAAGGAGCCACCTATGCAGGCGATGACCCCGGAAATGAGCGCACTAAAGACCCGTTTGAAAACCACTTGGGAGTCGGGAGATTATGGAGTATTCGCCAAGTATCTCGAAAAGGGTGCTCTCGAATTTTTCGACCGTTTAGATATTTCTCCTGGTAAAAAGCTGCTCGATATTGCGTGCGGAGCTGGTCAACTCTCGATGCCGGCGGCGCGTAGGGGAATAGACGTTACGGCAGTAGATCTGGCGCAGAACTTAGTCGACCAAGCGCGCGCCCGCGCACATGATGAGAAATTAAATATCCGTGTAGAGCAGGGCGATGCCGAGCAATTGGATTTTGCGGACGGCGAATTCGACATCGTCATGAGTTTAATCGGCTCAATGTTCGCGCCGCGACCCGAGCTTGTAGCCAGCGAGATGATTCGCGTCTCTAAGCCTGGAGGCCGCATTATTATGGGAAATTGGACGCCTGAAGGTCATGTTGGTCAGATGTTCAAAGTGATCGGCAAGTTCGCACCACCGCCACCATATTTCCCGTCTCCACTTCAGTGGGGCAACGACGATATCGCTAGAACTCGTTTGGGCAAGGGCACTAAGGATTTAAAAATTACGCGCTACATGTATCCTATTGAGTATCCGTTTGGACCGAGTAAAGTGGTCGATTTTTTTATTGAGTACTATGGACCGACGAACCGCGCATATTCTTCGCTGGATGATAACGCGAAGAAAAACTTCCATGAGGAGCTTTCGACGCTTTGGACTCGCAATAATGTGGGCACGCTGGACGAGGTCAAAGTTATGGCCGAGTACATTGTGATTGATGGGGTAAAAGCGTAATGTCCCCTTCGCGCTAAAATCTAAAAATATGCTTAATTCGGCAAAAATTATTCCTATGGTGCTGAGCCAAGTTTTCGGCGCTCAAAAGCTGATGAGAGTTCGAGAGCCCAGCTCAGTAACAGCTGATTATGAAAATGTCGTTCAATACGACCGGGTAATGTCGACTAAACTTGCAATAAATTATGCCATTGCCCTCGAAGTTATTCATCGTGCCCGAACAATTACTTCGGACGCAGAATCCGAAGCCATTGATTTGGCCTGCGGTCCCGGCCACTTTACCCTCTGTTTAAAAAAATATTTTGGGTTCGATAAAATTACCGGGGTTGATTTATCTCCCGGAATGGTTGGTGTCGCGCAGAAAAACGCGACGTCCCAGCAGCTTGCAAATTGTTTTTTTGAAGTCGGCGATATCACGAACTTGGAAAAATTTAGTGATGATACTTTTGACCTGACAAGTTTTACAGGTGCGGCCCACCATATGGCAGACTTAAGCGTAGTGGGCTCGACATTACGGCAAATGGATAGAATTACTAAACCAGACGGGCTTGTTCTTTTAATGGATCTCGCGCGATTGCGTACTGCAAAATTAACTGAATTTTACGTCGATTTTCTCGGCGCCGATTATGTGAAACAGGGGCTGCCGGATTTCTTAACCGATTTCAGAAATTCAATGTATGCCGCGTGGACAACCGATGAGCTAAGTTCCGTAGTGCCTAAACAATCCAGGCGCGTCTGGATTCATTTCTACCCGCGATTGTTGCCTTCCATGCAATTCATATTAGGATTGCCAGTCGGACGTACGAATCTCTTCTGCAGACGAGGTTTGCCTTGGAAGGTGCAAGAGTCACCGATTCCAAGTAACATGCGAGCCGAATGGCGGTTGGCGCGAATGACACTTTTTGGGGTCTTATGAAGTTTTCTAAAGGTTCAAAAGTTGAGTGGAAATGGTTAGTCTTCTAAGATGACACCAAAAATGTTCGGCCCGTAATGGGAGCGCAAGATAAGGTTCTTGGCGACCTCGCAAACTTGTTGACGTATAACTTAATGCCGTTCGGTTAAGGAGATTATGACTGAAAATCACTTAAGTCGTTCAAGGTCCGTCGAAACGTCCCGCTCTCAATTGCCGGAACAGGACCATCGATTACATGCGTCAGTCATCTCGTCCAGCAGTCGTACTCCGCGGGTTTCTAATTTCTTGCGTAAAATTCAATCTTGTTTAGGTCTAGCGAATTGCTACTTAAGCGCGACGCACATGATCGATGGTCCTGTTCCGGCAATTGGGGGCATACGGAACTAGTGGGCCCAGCAATGGTGGAAGGGTGGTCGGCATGAGAATTAGGCAGATGGGATTTTCCTCGCGGCTCAAAGCGCATCGGCATTTGCTGACGCTTGAGACGCTAAAATTTATTTATGAGTTCAAGGAAACCGGAAATGCTAAAGTGGCAGCGCTTAACAGCGGAATTCCGGAAACATATGCTTCTCGCCAAGGGCAGTGGTTGAAGAAGCTCCCGATTGTAAGGGCGGCGCTCGAAACTGAACTCGATGAGCGCGATATGCAAAATTTCAAAAGGAAATTAGCGGAAATCGAGCAGCTTATGGAAGAATGCAAAGAGCTGCTAAATCTTGAAGATATTTAAAAACTGGCACAGGAATGGGGCACTGAGGTGTGCCCGATTTAAGGTTTTGTTTCACAAAGAGACAGGGAGGCCTATTCATTTGGAATTATTGAAAAAACAGGCAATAATTTGTATATGGTGGGTCGGCAAAGATCGCGGTTTTTAAAATTAAATTT
>JAYSTF010000020.1:0-5812 GCA_043720065.1 Pseudobdellovibrionaceae bacterium
ACTGATTGAACGGCTTAAGAAAGATCCCGATTTTCAGGTGGAGTACTTGAAAGCTTCGCTCGAAGAAAATTCGGATATGCCTGAGGCCATCCTCATGGCGCTTCGAGATATTGCCGAAGCCCGCGGGTTCGAACAGCTAGCTGAAGCTGCCGATCTTAGCCAGAAGAGTCTCTATAAAATCCTCTCAGACACTAAGGATGCCAAACCACGCTTTGAAACCATCGTCAAACTCCTGAATGCTCTGGGGCTCAGGCTCACTGTTGAAGAGCGGCCTCGCGCTTCGTAATCCGTGTCACAAAATCAACGCATTCGAGATATTGAACGCCGCCTTGAAGTTCTCGATTCTGAGAGGCGCGACCTCGTTTCTGAATTGGCAAAGCTTCGGGCGCAATCTATGCCCGCAGCGGAGCTTCCGCCAGTCGTGGGCTCTTCGCTCGGAATTGAGATTCAAACACCTGACGAGAAAGTTCGCCCCACCGGCCGCAGGCAAGACCGTTATGGGATGTGCTCTAATTGCAAAGCGAAAGCTGCCGACGTTGGTCCTTGTTCATCGAATGCCGCTGCTCGAACAGTGGCGAGTTCAAATTGCAACCTTTCTCGATATTGAACCAAAGAAAATTGGAACCCTTGGAAAAAATAAGAAAAAGAAATCGGGCAAGATCGACATCGGCATGCTTCAAACTTTGGCTAACATGGAAGATGCGGTCGAAGAGCTTAGTTCTTACGGGCAAATTATCATTGACGAATGTCACCACATTCCCGCGGTGTCGTTCGAGGCAACACTTAAAAAATGTTCGCCAAAGCACATGGTCGGTCTGACCGCGACACCTTATCGTAAAGATGGCCACCAATCGATTATTCATATGCAATGCGGCCCCATTCGATATGAGATCAAACACGTCGATGGACCCGCGCTCGTGAAGCGAGTCTTGGTCAGAGAAACTGAATTTAAGATGCCGGAAGATGCGGGCCCACAACCAGCCATCCATCTTGTGTGGGAGAAACTGGTAGCAGACCGAACTCGACTCGATCTTGTAGCCAATGACTTTGTAGATGCTTTGGATAGGAGTCGTTTTCCGTTAATTATCTCAGAACGCAAAGAACACCTGGCATTGTTGGCCGAGGCGTTCGATAAGAAACTTGCTGGGCGTGGCGCTAAATCCTTCACCTTGGTTGGCGGAATGGGGAAAAAAGCTCGGGCCGCTGTGTTGTCGGAAATAAATGCGACGGTTACCTCAAAAAATCCGGCCTACATTATGGCAACCGGATCTTTTGTTGGAGAAGGCTTCGACTTGCCGGCCTTGGACACTTTGATTATTGCAATGCCTGTGTCATTTAAGGGAAAGCTGATTCAGTACGCTGGCCGACTTCATCGCGCATTTGCCGGCAAGAGCGAAGCGCTGATTCATGATTATTTGGACTCATCGAGTGCTCTGACCGTATCAATGTTCAAGAAGAGGGTAGCCGCCTACAAAATGATGGGTTACCGAATTGAAACTTCTGACACTGGCAAAGCCCAACGGATTGTCTACGGGCAAGGCAGTTTATTTGAAGGCCAACATAATCAAAAATAGTTTAGTCTGAGAACCGTATAACCTTGAATCAGCAGTTCAATCCGTCGCGGTCAAACTTTCAGATGCATTAGGTTGGGCCATTGGACTCTGGCAGCGTGTTGATAAATGCTAAAATTTATGTAATTTCAGTGGCTTGAGTAGAATTGTAAAAAATTCAAAATTGGTTGCGAATCTTTGGCAATGTGCGAACCGCCGCAACCACATGATTTCATTCAATATTACTCCGCCGTGAAGCTCGTAATTACAGAGAAGGCTTCCGGTTTGTACAGCGAAGGCTTCTCACTTAGTGCAATCAGCGCAAGCCTAAATGTCTCCAAGAACCGGGTCAGAAAGGCGCTATTAGATCAAGGCGTGGCACTAAGGCTCCATTCAAATGCCCAAGGCAATGGATTAAAGGGCGTGAAACCGGCCTCTCGGAATGCACCTTATGGCTATTGTTTGGTACGCGGCCGCCTACACGAAGACCCCCGCGAAATGGCCACTGTCATGGACATCCTCAAGTGGTGGAAGCAGGGCATGAGTCACGGTGCCATCGCGCGCCATCTAAATAGCCTAAAAGTGCCGCCACGAAAGGCAGCCCGGTGGAGCCAGCCGACCGTCGGAATTATCATTAAACGTGAATCTATGAGGCTAAACCAATCTTGAAATTGTTGGCGATTATCTGAAAAATGGAGATGATAGTGACGAATACTGTTTAGGGGGTATTTAATGAAACGAATCATCTCGGGATCACTTTGGACGATATTAATTTATTTTCTCGGATGTGCGCTTGTCGGTGCGATCGCTGGAGGAATTGAAGGGAGTCAGTTTTCCGATAATCCGGAGAGCGCAAGAGCATTTGGTCAGAATGCGGGGATGGTGATTGTTTCCAAATACAGGGGATATATTGCCATATGCGCACTTCTGCTCGGAATTGTTTGTACGTGGTTTGGATTATTGCCCGGAACTAAAGTTAGGAAAAATTCGTAGATATGAAAATCATAGTTTGTGCGGTTGGTGGAGCGTTTATGGGCGCAGCGATGACTAAAGTGGTGGCTATTCGCAAAACCAATTCAGCAGATAGAGGAAAGAAACTTTTATTCTGGTATTCAATCGTTGCAATCGGCGCATTCATTTTAAATTTTGGCTTAGCTGCCGTGAACTAAGCCTTATCTATTCTCGCCCAAGTTGATACTGTTTTTCTTCGTTGAGATATTCCATTACTATTCTTATAGGCAGGATGAAGATTTTGAAAATGAGTTCATTGTGGTGTTCTCAAAATTGACGGCCTTGAAATCTACTATCATGAGGAGTCTTCAGCAGAATCGACTTGCGAGAAATTTGAATCGAAAATGGGCGAGCCTTCCAATGATATCGGAGGCTTGGTCGCCCATAAGGTGAAGGTACGTGGTTCGCACATTAGAAAAGTTGGTTGCCCTAAGCCGTTGATATACCACTTAACTAACCCCCACGAATCATTAAAGATTTCTTGGAAGGACTCCAGAGCTTTCTCTAAAGAATGCATAGGCTTATACCATAAGGGCGTCTCTTTAAATGAAATCGCAAGGATCGTTGGGCGGTCTAAATCCATCGTTCGTCGAGTCCTGCATGGCAAGGGCCTTTTGACCGGAGTGAAGATCAGCGAGGGCGTGTATACGGCTTGGCGTAAAAGCAGTAGAACGCGAGCACAGCCTCTGTTTGGGTTCACTTATTCCATGGGGCTGCTCGTGCAGGAGCCGCGAGAATACCAGATTCTCATGTTAATTAAGAGGCTCGCAGCTCAGGGCAAGACGCCAACTGAGATCACCCATCACTTAAATGCTAAAGGGATGAAACCGCGAAGTGCAGATAAATGGAATAGGAACTCAATTCAGAAGATTCTAGACCGCGAGGGATCGGTCACCAAACGCCTTTCAGGCCTTATTACATTTCGGCCTGAAAAAGCGCCGTGATCGGCGCAGTGATCTCCGCTATAGGCAGCTGTTCCTGATCAATCTGTATGCCTTCCGAGCAAATCCTGCGGTACTCGTCCGCGAGAATCTTGATTTCTTGAAGCGATTGAATCCGTTCCACGTCCTGTTTTAAATGCCAGAATTTCTCGATTGTAGCTCCATCCATACCCAGCGGAACGACCTGCTCGAATATCGGTTGCACGTTCGCCAGGCTCTCATATCCAGCCTTATCAACATCACCCCAATAAAAGACTCGGTTGCCACCAAATTTTTCCCTTAGGAATCCAAGGCTGGCTGCTTTATCTCCGTCACCGCAAATGACAATGCCGGAATACTTCCATGCATCGCATAAAAGGATTCTTCATTGCGGACTCAAATGGGGGCGTCCGAGGCTTATGCACGTCAAAATTCCGGATTGAAGCAGAGATCCAAAACCACCAAACAAAAGGACGAATCCCGACCGGCTCCCGCTCCCACAGAACCTGATTTTCCTGGGGTATTTGCCGCTCCGGCGTGACCATAAATCGTACTTAGGTTTTTAGGACTGTTTAAGTGTACTCTCTAACTTCTTGGGTCCACCCGAATACGGATGGGCCCAGATCACTTTCGTACAAATGAACGAATTTCTGGAGTGCAAATGAACGAATTCACGGACGCTATAAAAGAACGAATGAATAATTCCTTTTCAGGGCCATATACTTTGTTTTTTATCATTCTGAATTGGCCTCTGTTTATGTTTATGCTAACCGGGGACGACAGCGCTCAGACTAGAATTGATAACATTTCTTCCCACTTGGCTAACGGTGGATTAAGTGGCTTCCTGTTTCCGCTTCTAGCGACACTCGCGTATATTATCGTTGTTCCGATTATTATTTCCTTAATTGAATTATATAAGGCGCGGGTTCACGCCGTAAAACAAACCAAACTTGAAAAGATAGATCAGGAATTCAACAGAACTTGGGAATATAAATTTACCTTGGTCAAATCAATCGGCAATAGGCTCATGTTACAGACTAATTCGGTGATATCCAGTAGCCGGTTTGAGCCTGATCACGGTAAAGTATTCCAGAAATGCATAAATGCTCTTTTGGAAGCGGACAATAAAGACATTCACCAACACTTTAGTGAACTTAGAGAACGCAACCTAGTTTAACCCCTTCATTTATTGTCGCTATCCTAGCTGAAGTGAGACAATAGACCTAAACAAAGCTAATTCAGGCTTTGAAGGAGATCAAATGGGTAATTCACGTACCGAGCAGCTCTATCAGTTAGTTTACCAGAGAGTGCACTTATACCCTTCGTGGTCTGAAGCCGACCTGAGGCAGGAATTAATCGACTACGGGGTTATGTATGAGCGCGGGTTAACATACCCGATACCTGTGTTTGAGGAGAGCGTGTTTGCCGAGAAAAAGGGGGCTGAAACCGAAACCAAATATGAGAACATCCTCAGCCAGGTGGAAATAGCGAAATCCGCCGTTCGCGGCGTCGCGCGCGCATTCGCCGAATCATTTCCTGATAACTTTGACTTGAACTCAGCGTTGGCCAAACAAGCGATTGAGAGAATTTCGTATGAAATCCAAAAATCCACGGGACTAAGAGATAAGTTAATCATCAAAGTCCCTGAATATTGGGTGCCAACTCACTAATTTACGTCAATCTCATCCGATACCTGACGCTTTTTAAAGACGTTCTTTAAGGTTTCAGTTGGGGAGACTCCAAAAGTTGTCGTGATCGCAGTCAGTTGGACATAGCTCGCGCTTAAAGATCGTTTCTCACGAATACATAACATCGCTACTATGAATCCGATTGTAATACCCGCAAGTATGCTGAGTCCCAAGACGATACATAGTAACCGGTAACCCACCCAGATTAAGGCCGCAATTACGGGTGAAGCAATTAGTTCCGCCACGACTACACCTCCGCCACAAGACGACTGACACTTCGCTCCCTCCCGTTATGGTTGAGGCCAGCGCTATACTTCGCTGACGGGTAAAATTTAGGGTTCGTGTGAAGCTGTCTGAGCGGCGGCTCTAACGGAGCTTTCATTTGACCTCCTACCTTGGACTAGACTTCTTATCGGTATGTCGCGGCGTCAAACTGTAGCGTTAAAGACACGGGTCGGAGGAATTTTATTTCTGTGATTACTTTCTATTCGGAAAACTGAAAACAATGTTTAACTTCATTTTCGCTTTTCGCCGTATTCAATCTACGCGGTAGCGCGGGTTATTTGAAGTATAAGCTTTTACAATTAACCTCAGCCGACCTTCGGTAATTTAAACTTCCGTCGAGATTTATGCTTCGCCCACG
>JAYSTF010000003.1:0-18098 GCA_043720065.1 Pseudobdellovibrionaceae bacterium
CCTCGGTGCGGACATCACGCCAAAAAGCAGAGTGGCAGTGGTTCGCGGGAAACCGGGCAGCCTTAAAGGGGCTCCCGTTATGGCGACAGATCTTCGCGCGAGCGCGTGCTTGGTTTTAGCTGGACTTGCGGGCGAGGGTGAAACGGTTGTAAATCGTATTTACCATTTGGACCGTGGCTATGAGGGCATGGAAAACAAATTGCGCTCATTAGGTGCTGCCATTGATCGGCTGCCCTAGAAGTTCAGATTAATTTGCCAAGGAAGGGCAGGGGCTCATGAAGAGTCTTTTCATATGGATTTTGCTATTTCCTTTCCCTGCACTCGCTGAGTGGTCGCGGGTCTCCGAGGACACGATTAAATTCGTCGGAAAAATTGAAGAGGGCGAAGTGGATCGCTATAAAGCGGTCGCTTCTGCCAAAGACAGCATTTTAATTGTCGATTCCGATGGTGGAGATGTCGAAGCGGGTGTTCGCTTAGGGATGGAATTAGTTTCTAAAAAACTAACTATTATTGTTGATGGATTATGCGCCTCGTCCTGCGCAAATTATGTGTTTACCGCGGGCGCGAAAAAAGAAGTAAAGCGCGGATTTGTTGGATACCACGGCAACATCACTTCATTTCTTGCAAACGACTGGGAAAAAATCGCATCCGCACTTCGCAACGAAGGCACAGTGAGTGAGCAACAGATTTTGAATCTTCGTCACCGTTTCGACGTGTCAGCAAAAATCGAACAGGATTTTTTAAAACTAACCGGCGTGTCCCAAAAGCTATTCGATAAAACCCAGCTAAGGGATAAAGGCAACGGCAAGGGTCGGAATTACAATTTCCTAATTCCAAAGGTCGAAAGTTTCGCGCAATATGGAATTACTAATGTCGCGGGCACTCAAGATCCTAAATTTAATAAAGACTTAGGGCTCGAAAATCTTTACGAATAAATTGGCCGCCTCGCTTGGACCAGTCATTTTGTGACGCAAATCTCTCTGTTACAGTGAAGAATTGCGACATTAAGTTTTGAGCTCTATATTTCACGGAGATGTTTTTCATTTTTTTATTATTGTCGATTCAAGCGAGCACGAGCACGAGCACGAACATTGTAAACCGATGCGCCGACGCCGGCGTTCAAATTGAAATTTCGCGGAAGCTCAGAGATCAACTTCGCGCCGATTTAGCGGCCAGAGAAAAATTTGCGGCAGCGGTCCGTCTTGCTCTTAAACAATACTCAGCCAAACCGGAAAATCTATGACGCGGCCCTTTCTCCGGCGGAGAATTGCAGATTCTTATTTGCCGATCTATATCCCTGCCATGGGACATGCAAAGCCATCCGACCTTGAAGATGTACAAATTCTTTTAAGTCAGCTGAGGACATTAACTCACTTAAAAGAAAAATCTACTGGCTGCTTTTATTTTAAAAGCAAAGGTGTCTTGCATTTTCATGTCACAAAGGATCGACGCTTCGTGCATGTGTTTGACGGGAGCGACTGGCAAGAAGTCGATTTATTGCGAGCGCCATCACAAAAGGTGCAGCTGGGTTACTTCAAAACCCTGCAAGGTTTTTTACGTGATTCGAGCCCAACGAAATCAAAATGACTGAAAACGAGCTTAATGAAATCGAAAGACGCGTAGTTAAAAACTACCGCACGGTTATTGTCGATGGCTTCATCGTCAACCCAGTCGACCGCACACTGCTGTTACAAAAGCGTTCTCCAGATCGGCGCCTATTTCCTAATTCCTGGGATACAATTGGAGGTCATCTTGAAAATGGTGAAAGTTTCTTAATTTGCTTAGCTCGCGAAATGAAGGAGGAGTCGGGAATGGGGCTAATGAAGGTCCTCGCCCTCGTGAATGAATTTGAGTGGGAGGAGGATCAGGCCGTTGTAAATTTACAGTTCGTTTGCCTCGCAGAAGGCAATCCAACTCCTGAACAAGGCAAAGTGTCTGAAATTCGTTGGGTATCACATGCGGATCTAGCGCAAATTTCTGAATCACTTACCGGTCAGATGAGGACCGGCATTGAAAAAGCCTTTGCATACATTGAGGAGCATTCTCAGACCCTACGAAGATAATGACGCAATCTTTTCTCCGCGCGGAGAATTTTCAAAGGCTAGCGAAGCGCAGCCGTCCCCCGCGACGCATCGAGTGGAGAAAAGTCGCCGGGCACCTTTTCCCTTTTCCGCCATGGCGACGAGTTCTCTTTACCGCTCTCAAAACGAGTTTGTCGAGGCGGAAGGGCTAGCGAAGCGAAGCCTCTCCAGCCAAGCAGTGTCTGAGGCTTTGAGAGCGGTAAAGAGAACTATTAACTTTCGTGCGAACACATCCCACAAAAAAAGAACCTGGGAGTGAGGTGCACTCCCAGGCATCAAAAACGGTTCCCAACTCTCAATGACGACTCAGCGATCTGCTGAAGTGATTTCTACGATGGTAAGTCGCTGAGCCAGCCGGGGTAGCTGATCGCGAGAGGGAAGCATCATTCGAGTGCCGGCCGTTTGGAGGGGGCCAAAGTGACCGACAACCGAAACTTGTTTATTGATATATGAACTGCAGTCTACGAGTCTGCCGTCCACTAAAACCAAACGATTATCATTTGTGAAAAGGCCGATCTCACCTAAACGGGTCTTCATCAACATACCGGTTAATTCGACAACGCCCTTAATGGCTGCGACCTTGTTTGGGCCCTCAAAAGAAACTTCAAAAGGGTAATTTTCAGTGCGGATGGTGTAAGTGACGCCGGGCTGAAGATCGAAGCGGCTCTTGCGCACAAGTTGACGCAAATCTACAGGGACGTCGTATCTGCCACCAATGGGTTGGATGCAAATGTCGCCAGAAGATTTGCCGACCATCGATAAAATCAGAGTGTTTGGTCGGTCAGCACTTTGATTGAGTGTGGGTTGGGGCGAAGTAACACAAGGATTGGGAAGGTTGCCGAGGATTTGGATAACCCAGTTGCCTTCTTCGTAATTTATTTTTTGAATTGGCACTTGAGTGTCTTTTTCGCTTGCTCGTGCAAAGCCGGAAAACACTAGAACGCTGCAAATATAACCTAGAATCAGAATTCGTTTCATCGTTGAACCCCCCGATAACAATTCCTTATGGAAGCAATTCAAATGCCAAATAGTTGAACGCTTAAATCGAATTAGTAATGAGATGAAGGGGATGCTGCGCCGCATCGCTACACGGCGATAGTCCCGTCGTGGGTCCACATCTGCGTCTCTCGAGAGAATCTATAATAATTTCAGAGGATTAAAGGTCTGGCTCCACAATGGACCTATAATCCCAAGGTGGAACCATAGAGGAAGACCATTTAGGATAGTAAGGTGAGTCAGCGCCGATGGATTATCAAAAACTCAGAAGGAATTCTGAAAGGACCGCTTTCGACTGAAGAAGTTCTGCAGCGGATCAGCCGTGGCGACATCAGTGGCGATGAATTGTTGTCGGAGTATCCCGGCGGCAACTGGTATCCGATCTCGAAAGACCCGGAATTTTATGATCGCCTCTTAGATGTGCTTTCACGGCAAGCTCAGCAAGATCCGGAAGATATTCCGCAGGCGCCCATTGGCCGGAGCAATGCGGACGATTTTGAAACGACACCGACTCCTCTGCCCAAAGAAGAACTCGAAACCGTAGAACCAGAGCCACCGCCTCACGCAAAAGTAGAAGAGCCGAAGCAACCGGAAGAGCCTGCGCGCGCGACACGGGAGCGAACAGCAAAGAGAGATCGCAAGCGCAAATCAAAAGATTCCGGTGAAGTGATCGAAATGGTCGATACCCGACAACGCGTAAAAAAAGAAGTCCTTAAGTCCGCATGGAAGCCAGCGACGGTTGCGATCCTGATTTTAGGAGCAGGCCTTTACCTTCTCTTTGGTGAATCATCGGACATTAAAGAGGAAGAGCGAATTCATTTGCTGGCACCTCAGCAGGGGAAATCCACGTTTACTCCAGCACAGGCAAAAGAAAAAGTAAGTCGTGGCGTTGGTGAATATCTTAGGGACACGTACTCCGGATATATGCGGGCACAAAACGAATTGGTGCAAGCAGCGGAAGGGGCCCAGGGCAATCCTGAGGTATTGGCAATGCTTTGCCTGACCTACTATGAGCTTTGGCCCTTTGCCTACCAGGATTCGGCCGACATGAAGGTGATCTCCCAAGTGACTCAAGCCGTAAGCGCGCTTGATGGCGCCGGTCAACATGCGGCGACTTGCAAGGTGGTCGACCTACTTCTTAAGGGTCGCTATGATGAAGCCCGAAGCTTAAGCACCAGCACGCTTGAAACTTTTGTTGCGAACGGGCAGCCGCCGATTCCATTTTATTATTTCATGGCGATCTTATCTGAAGCGAGCGGCGACGTCCGCACGGCGATTGGCTATCTGTCGACCGCGCAACAGCTTTGGCCGCAATGGTTAAAGTCTTTTGTTTACCAAGCGCAGCTGAATACGAAATCCGAGAATCACACGGAAGCCGCTAGACTCTTACGTTTGGTGCTTGAAGCAAGTCCCTCTCACGATGTGGCGAGAATCGAGCTTGGCCTTTTGGAGCATAAGCATTTTAGGAATGCCGATAAGGGCTCGCAACTCATTAAGGCGGGCGTAAGTTCCCAAGATCGCGTCGTAAGAAAAGTTCTCTCGCGCGGGTATTTTGGTCTCGCTGAGATTGCACTGCAACGTCAGGATAAAAACGAGGCGTTGGAATTTGCCCGGAAAGCGCATGCCGCGGACTCAACTAACTCATTGGCGAAAAACTTAGTCATTCAACTTGGCGGATCCAAAGCGCTAACTAAAACTAGGTTCAAGTCTTATCAGTTGATCGCTGAAGGTGACCAGTTCTTCCGCGAAGGGGACTGCAACTCCGCTCAAGCCCATTACAAGGTGGCCTTTGAGACGGATAATAAGAGTGCGGTTGCTGCAATGAAAGCTGGCGAGTGTTTGTGGCGTCTCAGTTTAAGCACAGAAGCGATTGAGTGGTTGAACAAAGCAATCCGTGCCGACCCGGAACTCATTGATGCCTATGTGCTGCTTGCCGATTATTATTCTCAAAGATTTAATTTTTCAGCTGCAGCTCAAGTGCTTATCGGAGCGCAAAAAGTCGCGCCGAAAAGTTATGAAGCCTACCGCGGCTTCGCGCTGATTGAGCTTCGGCGCAATAATCCAAAGGGCGCTGTCGAGTATGCCAAGCAAGCTTTGGCGATTTACGATACCGATGTAGAGGCCCATGTCATCATGGCGGAAGCGCTTCTCGAGCTAGGTAATGCGTCGGAGGCCTTTGGCCATGCAACTAGAGCGCGCGAAATCGACGTCAACCATCGCCGAGCCCAAGCCGTTTACGGCCGAGCGTTGAGCGGAGTGCGAGGGTCCGAATCCGCCATCGATTTTTTCACGGAGCTTGTGAAAACCTATCCCTTAGTCAGTGAGTATCGCATAGCCCTTGGTAGGCAGCTTCTTGACGATGAACGCTTCGGTGAAGCTGAGCGTGTATTTACAGAGCTGACCCAAATAGACGAAAAATCCAAAGAGGCATTTTTGCAACTTGGAAAAGCTTTGCGCCAGCAGGGAAGATTCGAGGACGCCTTAAGCGCTCTTTTGAAAGCGGCAGTTTTGGACCCTGCCGACGCTCAACCGCTTTTCCAGGCCGGGTTGCTTTATTTAGAAATAAATAAACCGGAAGAAGCGAGAATCCAGTTTCAGCGGGTTTTAAGAATCAACAAACTTTTTCCCCTGGTCCACTATCAGCTAGGTCGCTCTGCCATTCTACTCAACGACGCCAATCAAGCATTGCAGGAGGCGAAGGAGGAGCGGGCCGTGAACCCAAACCTTGCCGAAGCCTACCTACTTGCTGCCGAGGCCTACACCCTGCTTCAGCAATTCTCCTTATGTGTAAGTGAATACCAAAAGGCGCTAAAACTAAGGCCCCAAAGCGCTGAGATTTATTTAAAGGCGGCCCAATGTTACCGCCGCGCCGACCAGATCGATACGGCCTTGGCGATGTTAAACCAGGCAGCCGAAAAAGAGTCTGGGATGCCGGAAGTTTATCGGGAACTTGGTATCATTTACGAAATAAAAGGCGATATTATGAAGGCAGTCGAAGCATTCAACCAATACTTCGCACTAAATCCAAATGCTCCTGACCGATCCGCCATCGAAAAGCGGATTATGTCGGTGGGCAAAAAGGGTGGGGGCTAAGGAGGGCAGCCATGGGACAAATGTTAGAGGATCTCCAGTATAAGTTAAAAACTTCATCAACAAGCATGGCCTTGGTCTTTTTCAAAATCGTGTCAGGTCTGGCGCTAGGGCTTACGTTGGCGCTGGTTTTCGAAGAGATCATGAAATACGGGACGCTAGCTTTTATCTTCGTAATGGTCGCAACTCTCGGAGCTTTTTTCCGGATTTCAAAAAAGATGCAGTTTGTCGGTGTGGCCGTATTTGATTTGATTTGCATCTTGATCGGTCTCCTCCTACGTATGTACATACTCATCGCACCAGGAGGATGATCCCTTGATCGACATTAAGGCTATCGAACGCGCGGATAAAAATCCAAACACAGGGCTAAACTATTTAGAGGAGTACAAACTCTCTCTTAAGAACCGTGGTTGGGATCCTTCGGCAGCAGATGGCCTGGTAGAGATCAATAATCGCAGAAAACAGTTTCTGACCAAGATGGAAACCGCCCGGGCGGAGCAAAACAAGGTCGGCGAGGAAATCGCGCGGCGAAAGCGCGCCAAAGAAGATGCCGCTCAACTTGTTCAAGACATGGGAAAAATGTCCGCGCTTGTTAAAGACTGGGATCGCCAAGCCCAGGAAGCAGAAGAAGAGCTACGCCAGGCATGCTTAGGTTTACCAAATAAACTTCATGAATCTGTCCCCATTGGCACCGGGGAAGCGGATAACGTGGTCGTTCGAAGCGTTGGGGAAGTGAAGAAATACTCTTATAAACCGCGCGAGCACTTTGAAATCGGTGAGACTCTAGGGATTATTGATTTCGAACGCGCTGGTAAAGTTACAGGAACTCGTTTCGCATTTTTAAAAGGTGCCGCCTCTCGAATCGAGCGCGGGCTTATTCAATACATGATGGACCTTCACGTTCAGAATCATGGTTATGAGGAAATGATTCCGCCATTTATCGTGAACAGTGGTTCACTCCTCGGCACGGGTCAGTTCCCAAAATTCCGCGATGACGTTTTTCATTTAGAAGGAACGGATTTACATTTAGTTCCAACCGCGGAAGTTCCGGTGACAAATTATTTCGCCGGAGAAATTTTGCGCGAAAAAGATTTGCCGATAAAGTATTGCGCCTACACGCCATGCTTTAGATCTGAGGCTGGCAGTTATGGTAAAGACACCAAGGGCTTGATTCGCCAACACCAATTCAACAAAGTTGAGATGGTCATGTTCGCCCATCCGGATAACTCTTACGAGATGCACGAACTGCTAACGTCACATGCGGAAAATATACTAAAGAACCTCGAACTTCCTTACCGTGTTATGAGCCTTTGTTCGAAGGACATCGGCTTTGGCGCTGCTCGCTGCTACGACCTGGAAGTTTGGCTGCCTGGGCAAGGTCATTTTAGAGAGATCAGCTCGTGCTCCAATTTCGAAGACTTCCAAGCGCGTCGGGCAAACATTCGCTTCCGCGGGGGAGACAAAGACAAGCCCCGATTCGTTCACACCTTGAACGGCTCCGGATTAGCGGTTGGCCGAACGCTCATTGCAATTCTAGAAAACTACCAGCAAGAAGACGGCTCCATCGTTATCCCGCGAGCTCTAAGAAGCTACGTCGGCGGCATGGAGCGCATTCCCGCAAAGTAAATTGCAATCAAATAGACTTAGTGGAACCCTTTGATGATCAACTTTAGGGGGGTTTCCATGAAGTCTATTTTTTTGGCAATGTTATTAGCGTTTAGTTCGTCTGTTGGCGTGAGTGAACCGACTTATAACGTCAATGACGTAAAAGTTAAGTTCGTGCCCGATTCGCCAGTAGTTCTTTTATTTGACCTCACTTTAAACCCCGGAGCCGAGAATGAAAAAACGATTGCCGGCCCGTGGTTCGCAGTTGGCATGACCCTGAAGAACGATTCGCAAGTGGCCGTTACAATTCAAACATTAGTTTTTCACGTAACAGCGCTTGATAAGGACGGCCATACCGAGTCGACCGTAGTTAAAATTGATCCGGCGGATTATGAAGGGTACTTCTGCACGGCTCACGACCCAACGTACCTGGAAGAGGTTCCCGCAGGAGGCGAGATACTTAAGCCTTGCTACCTCCATTACATCTCTGGTTTATTTTCCACTCCGAGCAGTTATTCCTATTTAGTTGAAGTGGCCGTTCTCGGTTGGTTCGGTGCCGCGAACCGCCCTCTTGCTCCACTAAGAAAGACTATTAATCTAGTTACCCAGTAATGCAGCGTTGCGCATAGCATTAATGGTGTCCGCGAAGGGTTTCATCCCATATATCAGTTCGTTCCGCGCACATGCCTGGAAGGGTGGTTGAGTGGTTGAAAACAGCAGTCTTGAAAACTGCCGAGCCTTCACGGGCTCCGTGGGTTCGAATCCCACCCCTTCCACCAATTTACATTCGATAAATAGTCATCCAGAAACTTTTTATACTTAACCACGTGTACACGCCGGATTTCTTCAAAAAGTAATTTGTCGTTTACCGACCTTGGAAGACCAAATTCTTTAGCCGTGAACTCGAAAAATGCTTTTAAGTCTTGCTGGTAGGCGCGTTCCGTTAAAGGGCTTCGGTCCTTTAGAAACTCGTAAATCAAATCCTCGACCGCCTCGCCTCCCGAAAACAGTACCAATTGTTTGTCCTGAATTTTTGTCGCTTCATTTGCCATAAAGATCCCTCCTGGATCAAAGCGGCTTTATTGCCACCAATTGGTATTTTACGTAGAATTTTAATGTATTGACATTGGTAATACATTGAAGTACAATGAACTATGATCTTCGACTGGGATGACAACAAAGCTGAGTCCAATAAGAAAAACCACGGCGTCAGTTTCGCCGAAGCGGCGACGGCATTTTCAGACCCAAATGCGACTGAGTTTCTTGATGAAAAAATTCTGATAAGGAAGAGCGGTGGATTTTAGTTGGGGTCTCGTCGAGGAGTCAGGTCTTGCTTGTTGTCTTTGTTGAGCGAGAAGAAAAAATAATCCGAATCGTTTCGGCGCGAAAAGCCGTCAAAGACGAAGTTAACCAATATTTTTCAAAGGTGAAATCATGAAGATTAAATACGATCTTTCAAATGCAAAATCCGCCAAAAAACGCCAAGGCCTGAAAGTTCAAAAAAGCTTTCGCCTTGATCCCGAAGTTTTGCTGTGGCTTGAAGAACAAGGTGAAAAGCAAGGAATGGGCTATCAGACATTTCTTAATTGGTATTTGAACCGACAAATGTCTGAAGAAAAAACGGTAGTCGAGCGTATTGCTAATCTTGAAGCGGAGATCTTCAAGAAGAAGCGAGCCTGAAATAATCGAATTTCAATGGCCAATATTTGCATGAGACCTGATTCCAGTTTTCAGCAGGATTTTTCCGTGAAAGTCGCAGTCACGAAAGCTCAGTAGACGAGCCACTAAGCAGCCAGAATGTAGGGATTTATTCGCTCTCCCATTTGTCATGAACTGTTTCGATGTTGTGTTGATCCGGATCAAATACAAAACAGGCGTAATAATTCGGCGTGTACTTGGGTCTTGGGCCAGGAGGTCCGTTATCTTGAGCGCCCGCTTCCATAGCGGCGTTATAAAACTCATGGACTGAATCTCTTGCCTTCACTCGAAACGCCACGTGAATTTTTGTGAATGGCCCTTTCGCTTGAAAAATTTCGAAAAGTCCTTTTCCTGCAAGATTAAATGCCCAAAACCTACCTTCCTCACCGAACGACACCTTGAAACCCAGAGGTAGAAACGCTTTTTCGTAAAAGTCGCGGCTCAATTTTAAATCGGTAACAGGAATTTCTATATGGTCAATCATGGGGGCAGCATACTGAAGAGAGCTGATTCTGTGAATAAAAACATCTACGGAGCGCCTCGGCGGTCATCAAGCTACAGCCATCCTGATCGAACTCGAAACGAAATAATTCCCTTGGTCCAGACCTCACTCGTCTTTTCAAGAAGTGCCATTCTTTCCGACTAGAATAAACTCGATGATTATTGACTTCAGTCTTCATATTGGTTTACTTTACCAATATGAAGGCGACTCTGATCAGGCATGAAAAATTCATCGTTAGACGTCGATACATTATCGAAATTTCCGTGCATCAAATTGCGAAATCAGAACGGAACAAAGATGGCTTAAAGTGGGGTTTGATCTGCGTGGACCAGGTAACCGGGCAAAAAGTTTTGATGGATAACCATCACCCCAAAGGGCCGCATATTCACATAGATGAAACCGAACTGCCTTATGACTTTCGCGACCTGGATCAACTTGTCTCTGATTTTAGAAACCTCATCAATGAACATATGGGAGTTAAAATATGAAAAAGCTCGTCGTCTCTTGCAAAACAGCGGATCAGGTTTTTGAGGACTTTAAGAAAGCAGCTAAAGCTGTTCGTCGTAAAACCTTTAAGGGTGAAGCCGAATATGAAGTCAGTTTTGACAACAAGGCCGACTTCAACAAATTTGTCCGCAATATTCCGATCCTGTCTGCCATCATCGTTTTTAAGCCGCGTTCGGTCTACGAACTTGCAAAATTAATCCAGACCGATGTGTCTAATCTCAATAAGATAATTCATTTTTTCGAAGAGATTGGTGTCGTTACCATTAAAAATATGAAAAGTGCCGGCCGCGCCTTGAAGCAGCCGCATGTGGAATACGATGAAGTTACTTTCCGCTTGGCGGCTTGAATTCATTTATTTTCCGACACTGACGTCGCGGCAAATTTCTTGAGAACTGCTATTATAGCAAAGATCAGCTGCTAAACTACTGTAAGCACTGGCAAGACGGCGAATCCGCCAGAATCATTCGGATCTGCGGATCTACGGTGACGTATGGCAAAACTTGAAAAGCCAAAGCATTCTGAAATGTGTCCTCCCGGTTATCATGTTGAATCAAGTTTCAATCCAAATGCCAAAAGCGCCCTTATCGGTTATCACCAGTGGAATAAAAAGGGCGAGACCTATGCGGATGAGGTTTTATCCCGCTATGAAAAAGCTCGGAAAAAGAAGTAAAATGATAGTTTGTCTTTTTTTTGCGATTTGCGCGTCGTCACTGACTATGGCAGGTGATGTTCCAATAGAATGAGATTTTTTGCAGTTGCCAGATAAACGATGGATTTGGCTCGAAAAGGTAGGATGGCATTCGACGTATCATTCTTGGCAAAGGAAAGAAGTCCTACAAAAATAAAATCTGGTCGCAAGTTTATGAAACAGATGGAGAGCGACACATACCTGGGGATATGCGTTTTTTATCCGAGTGCGGCCAAAGCAATTCATTTCCTACGATTCCCGGCAGAACCCTCAAGTGGCTGTTTCGACGTATGACCTGGGAAATGGAGTTATTCGGTTAGGCGAAATTTCGCAAATGACATTTGAGCGCGTGGCCGACGGGGGGCCTCGAAGAGTTGTCAGCATATACACTGACATCTAGCCGATGTGGTGTTAGGCGACGAGCTTCAGAACCACATTTGGGGTTTAAAGTTCAGTGAAAACGATCACTTATTAACAACCCCCTTTATCATGGCCGAACCGCTCCAATAAGCCTATAATAAGACCATAGGAGGTCTGTATGAAGTCTTTAAAAGTTTCGAAAGACGTTGTAACCTTGGCCGAATTTAAAAGCCAAGCTCCCGCTTTGCTAGAGAGAATCGGTAACTCCTCTCAACCGCTTCTTATTACCCAAAATGGTAAACCTGCAGCGGTTCTTCTATCCCCGGCTGAGTTCGATAGAATTCAAGAGCAAGAGTCTTCACGTTTTGTTACCGCTGTTAATCGGGGACTGCAAGATGCTGACGCAGGCAAGACACTAACAGCCGCTCAGGCAAAATCGCGGCTGGGTATTAAAAGTAAATGAGTAGGGACCTCAAGGTACTTTGGACTGAAAATGCTATTCAAGATCTCTTGGGCATTAAAGCTTATATTGCTCAGGACTCCATTAGTCGTGCGGAAGAATGGGTTGTTGAGCTTTATACCGCAGGAGAAAATTTATCAAAATTTTCGAGTCGGGGTCGAATTGTTCCTGAATTTAGCCAGGACAATTTGCGCGAGCTGCTGATTGAGAATTACCGCATTGTTTATAGAATTAAATCGACGGCAGTAGAAATTCTGACGGTCTTTGAAGGTCACAAACAACTAAGAGCAAAAGATCTTAAGAAATAATCTTTAACAATGGGCGCAAATTCTGGCGGCGCAAGCGAGCCAGTGGCGCCCCACCAATCAATGATAAGAAGATTTTAGCCACGTATGCTAACGTAGTTGCATCCGATAACTACACTTGGCTACGTAAAAGTATAGAACTCCTCGAAAAAGGAAAGTAAATCTCGTCGACCAATACTCCTGCTCACGTCGTTAAAGGCCCGCCGAACTGCCCTTAAGTGCGACGCACATGATCGATGGTCATGTTCCGGCAATTGAAGGCACACGGAACTGATGGGCCCTTAGAATTGTCGTAAGTTCTTAACCGAACGGCATTAGCATATACACCGACAACTCGCCGAGGCAGAAGGGCGCGAGCTATTCGCTTTTTTGTAGCTGGTAGGGTTCGGTCCAATTGGATTGGGCGTCGGATTTGCGGGCGCGCACGCGCCAGTAGATGGATTGTTGGGGGAAGGCGCCGTTGTAGATGAAGCGCGGGCTTCTGACTTTCTTTGAGTAGAAGACAGCAGTGAAGCTAGAGTCGGCCGCAAACTGGATTTCATAATATTTGGCTTCGTCTACTGACTTCCAGAGGAAGACTACGGGCACTTGTCCCTGGGAAGAAAGAACTATTGTCCCGTTTCTTGGGGCTTTAAGCTCAGGTGCTGCTAGACGGATTGCGGGTTCAAGCGCGGGGGTACTTAATTTTGAATCGATGGTACTTGGTAATCTTGAGGACTCGGGTTTCTTTGCGACGGGCCGGGTGCGGGCGGCTTCAATTGTGGGGCGCCGGCTCGTAGCGGTAGACGAGGGCAGCTTGGGCTTTTGCTGAGGCAGGTTCATTTGCTGTGTGGGCAGCGGCTCTGTCTTTACATAGTGTTTGGGTTCAGGAATCTGCACGGGTTCAATGCGTGGGAGCGCTTGCACAGCTGAATCAACAGGCTCACTTGGGGTCGGATCAGATGGCACTTTTTCGATTGGTAAGATGTATTTTGCCGGATCGGGAAAAGATTGATTTGTGTCTCCATCGTTTGTGCCCTTGATTAATCCCCACATCACTAAGATCAAAACAATTACCAAAAATTTAGGATTTTTGGCGTGTGACAGAACGGCTTGGAAATTCCATTGAGCAAACGGGCTCGAATGGTCAGTCGCCGGACTAATTTCTCGAACAGCTCGCGACCGGTTTGAATTAGAGCCCGAACTCGAAACTGGTTCAGGCAATCGCAAAGTTTTGTCATCACTCGGAAATTTGGGCTCGGCGTTAGTCGCCCCTGATTGAAAATCCTGATTTAGAATTCGCTTAAGTTCAGCGCGAAGCGCCGGGATATCAGAAGTCCGCTGATCTTCCGACTTCACGCACATGCTATAAATGAGCGTTTGAAGACTGAAAGGAATCGCATTTTGCATCTTCTCGGGAAACTGCATCGGCTCGTATTTCACCTTCTCGAGAACTTCCATCAAGGCCTTGCCCTGAAATGGTCGTTTGCCGACCAACATCTCATAAAAAATTACACCGAGAGAGAAAACGTCCGAAGCCCTCGAGCATTCGCGGCCAGCCGCAATTTCAGGCGCCGCATAGTGGACGGAACCAATGAAGGAACCGGCGCGGGTCAAATCCGAAGTGCTATCAAAATCCTTTGCGATACCAAAATCCACGATCTTAATCGTGCCTTCGGTAGAGAGAATAATATTACCGGGCTTGAGGTCGCGATGAACAACTCCACAGCGATGAAGATACTGAACACCGTCAAGAGCTTCGAGGAACATGGGTATGGCGTCTTGTGGGCTAAAGCGGCTGGTCTTCAAATAATCGGCAATCGATTCTCCCTCCACGTATTCCATTGCGAGGAAGTGCAAACCCTTGTCGATACCGAACGAGTAGATCATGACTAGGTTTCGGTGATGGCCCTTGGCAAGAGTTTGCCCCTCAATCTCAAAGCGCGTGATGATTTCTGGGTCGCGAATAAATTCTGGATTGATAACTTTGAGCGCTACACGGCGCTTGAGTGAAACATCTCGTGCTTCATACACTTCGCCCATCCCGCCTTTACCGATTAGGCGGACAATGGAATATGCACCAAGGGTGCTCCCGTTTTGTAAACTCTGGCCCTTTGCCATGTTTTTTTATCGGTATTAAATGACCTCGAATGAAGAATGAAAACGTCCGATAGATCCTTACTATGCAGCTCGTTTCTTCATCATTGATGGTTTTTTCAATGCTTTGGTCTAGCCAGACCCTCGCTCAGGGAAACATGGCCTGGCAAAAGGTCTCGACGGAACCCACGCGCACTGGACTGATGAAGGTGACTTTTACTGGTCGAGCCGATCCAGACTCTAAAGTGAATGTGGATTTTGAAGGCATCGTTTGGGTTAACCCCGACAAATCAATGCCCACACTCCTTTCAGATTTTCTAAGACGAAAGGAAGCCGCGGTCACAATTCGCAGCTGCCCGGCCCACGTTCAACCTGACAAAAAAAGTCAAATAAAGGGAAAAATTAGTAAGGGCCGAGCGGTCGGCGCGCGCGCGTTCAATGCTGAATGGGTACGAGTCACATCAAAAGGGCAGCGATTATTTTTACCAGCGTCTTGCGTAGCGTTCGGTCCGGGCTTGGGTCCGGTAAAGTCCAACGCTGTAGTTGATAAAAAAGGTGAGTTTTCAATCACGCTTGAATTGCCCCCCGGAGTTTTACAAATCCCGGTGGAATTATATGTCGGCGGAACGGAGACCTCTTTCCTCGCGACGGTCGAAGTAGAAGCGGTGACAGAAAAAAAATTCACTTCCGATGAGGCTGTTGTTAAAAATGAACTCGAAGTCTCCCAGCCGCAGATGCCGAAGGACTCTTTTTCAATTTCTCTCATTGGTGGCTACAAGAGTCATTCAATTGATCAAACAGATAATTCAAGTCAGTTCGAAGTCGGTGAGTCTTCGCCCATGTTTGGCATCCAGTTCGCATTGAATCGTGAAGCATGGAGTCTTCGTTTCGGGTACCGTCAATCGTCAGCGGATTCGAGCGTAACGTCGCCCGTTAACGTGGGAGCGAGATTGCTAGAATGGACTGCTTCGAACTTAACCTATTTAAGTAAAGTAAAAGTCGGCGATTGGGGATTAATAGCAGGTGTAGATTACGTCAGCGCGCCTTTTTATGATGCAATTACGCCGGCAATTGATATTGAAAAGCTAACGACAATGCTACTCATTTTAGGAAGTCGATATTCAATTGAGCGGGGTCCAGCTTGGTCTCAATCTATAAATTTAGAATTATTGGGCCCTGTCATCCAGAAATCCAGCCAGTATAAAGAAAACGGTTTCTCCGGTTACGGCGCTCGTGCAGAATATGAAGCTTTATATCAGTGGTCAGGTGGCTTCCACCTCGGTGGCAACGTCGGTGCTAAATACTTAAATGAATCGCTCTATTCTGCAGAGCGAAAAGTGCTCGAAATGTATGGCGAAGCGCTGATGGGTTTAGACTTTTAGGCTAATCGGTTACGGGCATATGGTTTTGGAAGTGCCGCAGGAAGATGTGAACCGTCGAGTGATGGACACGAGACCTTCTGCTTGGGCCGAACCCCCAGAATTCGAAACTACAACTCGGTATCTTCCGGCCGCAATACTATCAGTCAAAAAATCAAGTGTGAGCGATGACCCTGTAGCGCCGGCGAGCGCGCTCGCGGCACCAGTAGAACTGATGTAATACCACTGATACGTCATCGCAGTGGCACTGGCGGCAACGGCAGCGAAGGTCACGGTTGAAGGATTAACGGTGGTAATTTCGCCGTCATAGTAATTAACGACTACGGACGCTGAAGCCGGAGAAAAAGATGAAATGGTCGGCGCGTCGACCGGCGGAGGTGGAGGTTCCTGCTCCGTAGTAAGGGAAACAACTCCTTCGGTGTAAACCGAGCCGGAACTGTTCGTGACGACCACGCGGTATCTTCCCGCGTTGACTTGGTAAGTACTGAAATCCAATGGCAGAGTTGGAGCGGTCGCTCCCGTGATCTTTGCTGAGGTGCCCTGTGAATTAATGTAGAACCATTCGTAGCTCAAAGGAATAGTGCTATCCGCAGTGACTGAAAACGCCACGAGCGTGGGACTTACCCGCACAGGAAGGCCGGCGCTTGAATTGGTAATTACCACGGGCACCGAAGAGGGACTAAACGCGGTGACCGCGGGAAGAGGCGGAATTGTAACGGTCGAATCAATCACGGCTAAGGAAATTACAGTAGAGGAACTTCCAAAACTGTTTTTGGCTTCAACCGTGTATTGACCGGCGTCGCTCAGTTGGGCGCTACTGATAAAGAGTGAACTCGTCGTGAACTGAGTTAAGGCAACTCCAGCTTTCGACCATTTGTAAGTTAAGTCTGGGCCCGACGCGATTATCGCAATTGATAATGGTTGTCCAACGTTTCTACTCAAACTAAGTGGTGCGTTTGAAATTTGCGGAAGTTTCGAAGTCAGGTCATTTATGACCGAGGGGGCAGAATACGCCGTGGGCGGAATTCTATTGGCGCAGTTTTGGAACATCGCGATTGATAACAGGCCACACAATAAACCGCTGATAACGGTAAAATTAGATTTGAACTTCATAGTTGTCTTATATTATGCCACTGGGGACGCAATATTCAAAATGCCAGGTCCAGGTGACTCAATATGAAACACATTAAGACTAAGGTTTGGTTAGTTATCCCGATGATGTCTGCGGGGCTTGTTTTTGCGCAATCAGACGACGTAGATGAAATCATCACGAATCCAAAGATGCGGGCTGAAACTGGATCAAAATCAAAATACTCCGTTTCCCTTGGGCTTGGCTATGCAGGCGGAAGTCTTGAAAAACCATTTGCGGAACGCCGTCCGAACATCACTGAAGGAACGGGGGCAACTAGTTTTGCAACACTCGGCGGATATGTATCAGGCAAATGCGCGCTTACAATCACGGACGCACTGATCTCCGGCGCCGGGATGCGCTGGGTGACACCGCTTCAAGGTACGGAGACGCCGAAAGGCTTTTCGGGCGATAAGTTCGATATGGATAATCCCTATTTTATTTATCAACACTTATACAAATGGTGGGCCGTGCAGTCGGCGGTTCAGGCGCAGGTGACTTTTTTTACCGCATCGAATTTGGTCAATGAGGGTTACGTAACGAGCTTTGCGTTTTCGCAGAATAATATTTATCAAATTCCTGAGACCCGGGTCTCACTTGGTGTATCGGCTTATATGGGGCTTGGATACTTTGACGACCACAGCGCAAGGGCAAAAGCCAATCAAAGCGACTACAGCTTTGGACTTTTGCCATTCGCTGAGTACAGCGTCACGGACCGCCTAAGCGTTCACACATCGACCAATCTTTTTGTTGTGCAACACTTGCGTTCGCAGAAAGATGAGAACACTTATCTACGCCAAAAAGTTTCACAAAACATCGGGCTAGGGTACGCGATTCGACGTGATTTTTATGTGTCACCAAGTGTGGATTTCCTGCTTAGTGATATAAGGCCAGAGAGAAGCACATTCTTTTTAAGTGCCAACCTAAACGTGTTCTGATTCTGACCAGAACTCGGTGATGTCGCTTAAGATTTTTTCGGAAACCATTTCTCTCGGGCCCTCAAGGAACCAATCTTGCGGCATCGACTTTGCGTAACTGGGTTGAATAAAGCGATTGTCCATAAGAATTATAACGCCGCGGTCAGTTTCCGAACGGATCACGCGACCTGCCGCCTGAACGGCTTTCGCCATCGCGGGATAGGTATAGGCGTAATCAAAGCCCGCAGAATAATTTAATTGATAGTATTCCCGCATTTTCTCTCGCTCTAGATCAAAAATTGGAA
>JAYSTF010000021.1:0-16900 GCA_043720065.1 Pseudobdellovibrionaceae bacterium
TACAATGGGATTCGACTTAGAACCAAAAACTATAAAGGACGACGGATTATTGCTGCGTGATTTGTTACTGAAAAGGACGAGCTTTTCGTTGATCACAGCGAAGGACTCATAGCGCAGGGTGTTCGCGGTCAAGACGGACTGTTGAAGCACTCCATTAAAGCCCCGACCCGCGCCAAGCACTTGGCCTTTAAGAACCAGAGTAGGTTTATCATTGCCGCGCTTTAGAGCATAGATGCCAGGCTCAAGTTCCGAAATGCCGTTCGGGTTGGGATAGGCAACTACATAGATATCTTGATTGTCGTAGGCGCCGCGGACGGTGATCTCCGCGGCTTGGACCGCAGCCCAAGCATTCATGGAAACTAGTAAACTTAAGACTGACGCCAGTCCCGTTTTCACCACCGCTCTCATCAGGCCTACCGACCCTGACGCTGACGTGTTCGCAGTTCGTGCTGAACGTCTTTCACGAAGGCAAGTGCCTCACGGAACGATTGTTTATCATAACCAAATCGCGCCATGCTGTTCGAAGCCATCTGGCCGCGAAGACGGGTTTCCTCAGAAACGCTTCGGCCATCGAAAAAGTCGAGCAGCTCATTCATCGTCGAGGTGCTCAGTTCTTTCTGTAACAAGAAATTTTCAACCGCCATACGAAGAGGTCCGAAAACTTCGCCGCCGCCGCGCGCGGTGATGAAGCTCTTCACTTTGGTGAGATTGAAGGATTCATTATTGATGCGTTCATAAATCTCACCGATCTCCTTCAAGCGATCACGCATGATGGGATGCCGTTCGCCGCCTTCATCCGACCATTCATCGCCGTCGGGTTGGGAGGCAAGTACGAGAATCTCCTCTTTGACTTCGTTATAGAGCTTATCAACGAGCCCTGAGTCGCCGCCGACAATGGCTTGAATATCCGCGGTTAATGCGGGAAGCACGAAATCAGTTTTGATTTTAGAATGGATACGGACCCAGCGGGCAGAGACATCGAGTTTAAGATCATCGAATTCGCCCTTCTTCACCATGTCCTCAAGGGCGCGATCAATAGTCACTGGTGTTACTGCTGAGGAGCCTCTGGATTTCGCCATCATTAAAGCTTTAAGGAGCCAGCGTTTCGCGTCGCGAGCGGAAATTCCTTTCTCGCCTTCGCGCAGGAGGAACATCACATCTCTTAAATCACGGTAAACGGCGCCTTGTTGTTGCACATCGCGACGGATTGTCTTCATTCGTTGGGTCACGTCTTGGAAGACGTTCATGTTCAGCGCGAGATCCTTAAGCTTCGCTTCGTGCGGAGCCAATGCTTTGGGATCTGTTTCCAAACGTGTGGAGGCAACGGTAAGACCAAGAAGTTCAAGAGCATGAGGAGCAATAAGAATGCGAGTTTCTTCGTTAGGGACATAGTGAAGGGCATAGCGCTGGTCGGGTCCTAAAAGAACTCCGCGGTCCGTCGGCTGGGGATAAAGGCGGTTAATATCCGCTGGCTCTGACGCCGCATCGGGTTCACTTAAGCTCGTCATCTGGAACATCTGATGAATTTTACGGTCGGAAGACATCCAAAGTGCAGTCGCCGATGCCAGCACGGGGTGGATCGGTTGGCGCATGGGCTCTTTCATGAAACGATTTAACAGCGCTTTTGTGCCACCTTCTTCACGGGCCGCCATCAAGCTTTCATCATTGGTCGCGGCAACAGGAACTGTATTCAAGTAAACGGCGGGCGCGCCATTGGCCTCAACTACACCACTTTGGATTATTTTAAGCGAGAAGTTCAGCATTTCAGGCTTATTGCGGAAGAGCTCGTCGAAGACGCCAACCCGGCCATGAAGCTGCATCACTTTTCCGTCATAGCGCCAAGAGAGGGGATTCGCCTGACCCAGAACATAAGTCAAAATTGGATTCTCACTGCCGAAAAGCAGTCCGGGATCCGGGTGATCACCTTGGAAGTCCACGGTCACAGCCGGGCGGTTTGGATCGATATAGTGTCTTATAATGCGCACGTGCTGCCGCAAAATGTTGACGTACTGAGTGTCCGTGAGTTGCACAACGCCCGGGTAGTGATGATGAATGAGTTCGAGCATGATCTGCGCCACTTGCGGGTGCATGTGAGTCCAGGGTTGGGGACTAAGTTTGATCAGTTTTTTTACTCGAGGAGCGGCCATTTGAACAATGCGGTCGCGGAGACCTGGAGCAAAATCAAGCAGCGTGAGCGGAGAATCTGGGGGAGTTTGAATCAGATAAGTGCCGGTGTCTTCGTCCACGATGCTGCGCAGTTTTGGCACATTCTCGAGTCCGACAAATTTAAATGTGTACTGGAAAAAATCGGGATTGCTCGCGGATAGATTCGCGATCACACGCTCGGTGATCGTCAGGAACTCCGTTTTGCCAGTTCCAGCAGGGCCGGTGAATAGCAGGGCATTATCTTGCGCTTGACCACTTGCGCGGAGCTCTACGAACTCAACGAATTTTTTGATGGCCTCATACTGGCCAAGAATCATCGCCCCACCGGCTTCAGGCACGTTGCCGGAAAAGATCGGGTAGTATTCATGTTCGACGACGGGATAAGTGGGATCCTTAATTTTACGGGCGGGATACTTCAAAATCGCCTGATAAGTGATCTGGTTCATATCCATTACGATGGACGGGTGTCGAACTGCAATGTTCGATTCTGGATCTGCGCTGAGGAGCACATCGAAAGGTAGTTCCTCAAACCGCGCACTTAACCCCGCTAAGGCTTCGTTTTTCAAAAGTAAACTATCGCAAGCGCCGACGGTTATCGTTGCTGGTGATTTTTTCGATGCTGGTTTTCTTGCGGTTGTCGCATTGCTAAGTCCTGGAATTAATATACCTAGGACAAAAAGTAGTCGCACTCCCACGGGTCCCTCCTCAAGCGCTTCTATCGATCTTTGAATTTCAGTCGCGAAAGTTCTCAGCAGAGACGCGGAGGCGTCAAACAAGAGGCGAATGAAAAAGGGAATTCCTAGGTATCCGGCGAGTAAAAAAAATGCGCACTCGTATAATTAGTCGTCGCAAACGCCAAATCATTTGCGATAGTTCTTCATCACTCCCGAGAAGCGCAGTCCAAAAAGCTAAAGCAGGGTATTTTTTTTACGGTGGTAATTTTTTGGAACCACAGTGCTCAGAGTCATAAGAGATTTTTTTGGAAGTCATTAGTTAAAGCGATGGGGATGGGCCATTTTTCGTCGGCTGAGACAGTGCTTGAGAGTTGCGCGAGAAGCTCTTGATCAGAAGTGCAGCCGTCGTCGAGGCCCGTGGCGTTGGCTTTTGTCGGATTGAATGCCAAACAGCCAAAAGGTTTTACCGAACGAGGCAAAGAGCAGCCGCGGGGACCTGAGACGTAAAAGGGGCAAGTGTAAGTTCGACGCAAATTTTGTCGTGATCCGAAACGAGGGACTTCCACATCCAAGCGATATTCATGAATGTTGTTTCGCAAAGTAACAAGCAACTTATCATTCCATAAGCCCTGGGACTCCAGATGCGCGCGAATGTCGAGAGCTTCTGATTTGGTGATTTGCATGGAGTTGCGCCGCGAGGTGCAACATTCCCCAACGCAGGCGTCGCAGCCGATGCCTTTATCATTCAGACTTTGGTTTGCTAAGAGCAACTGCTGGCGACTCATATGATCGCCCATCTTAGCTAGTGCCGCCGGGGCAGGTCAAAGAGGATAAACTCACTCTCGTTTTCGGCCTCAATCTGCAGCGCCGCCGGACCAGCGATAGCCAAACCGTCGCCGGCAGAAAGTTTTTCGCCCTTCACCTTTAAATTGCCAGAGACGACTTGAAGCCATGCCGCCCGCTTGCGTTCGACTGGCACATCTAATTTTCTACCGGCCTCTAAGATGCTCGCATATGTCTTTACATCCTGATTGATCTTTAGCGATTTGCGTTCACCCGTTTGCGAGGTAAGTAAGCAAAGCTGATTAAGCTTCTCCTCGCGCGCAAACTTGCGTTGCGAGTAGCCGGGCTCAACGCCGGCGGTCGCGGGCTTAATCCAAATCTGCAAGAGCTTTAATCCTTCCTCTTGGCTTGGATTGAATTCACTGTGAAGCACGCCGGTGCCCGCGCTCATCACTTGAACTTCTCCTGCAGAAAGTGTTTCCACATTTCCCATCGAATCCTTATGGGCAATCGCGCCGCTCACAAGATAAGTAATGATCTCCATATTCTGGTGGCCATGTGTCGGAAAGCCGCCGGCGGGAGCAACGCGATCTTCATTGATCACTCTTAGGTCGTGAAAGCCCATATGGCTTGGATCAAAATAATCAGAAAACGAAAAACTATAATTGGTATCGAGCCACTCGTTTTTAAAGTGGCCCCTCTCATTTGCGCGACGAATAGTCATAATGGGTCTCCTTCTAGACGCGTAAAGTATCGGGCCTGAGCCCGATCTAAAAAACTATAATGATTGGCATGTGTTGATCTAAATAGTAGATTATGTGGTGGAGGACTCATGACGTTGGATCAGCTTCAAGTATTTAAAACTATTATAGAAACCGGGAGTTTTAGGGCGGCATCTGAGAAGCTCAACCGAGCTCAATCAGCCGTGAGTTACGCCATAAAACAGCTAGAGGAAGAGGTGGGGACTCTGCTTTTCAGCCGAGAGACCTACCGTCCCAGTTTGACTGAGCTGGGTCGGGCTTATTACGAGAAGGTCCAAGCTGTATTGAAAGAGCAGTCTGAACTTGAGTCTTTGGCTCAGCTTTTAAGAGATGGTGTTGAGCCTCAACTGGATTTGTCGTTTACAGCCCTCGCCCCATTATCATTGATTACTCCAACGCTACAAAAATTTGCCCGGAAATTTCCGCTCACAAGATTATCTTTTACCGCCGACGTATTAGCTGCCGATCGCTGCGTGATTTCGGGTGAACAAGACATGGCAATCGCTGAACCGCCGTCTCTCAACAAGGAACTTGAAGCGGTAAATTTCGGTGAAGTAGAGATGTGGCCGGTGATTGCGTCGACTCATCCGTTAGTGAATTCTATTTCCCGAGTGGATGATGTGGACCTAAAGCTTATTCCCCAAATTGTAGTCCGAAGTTCCATCGGCGGAGAAGATCGCACTGCTGGCGTATTGTATGAATCCCGCTCCTGGCGAGTGAGTGATTTCCCAAGCAAACTGGATCTCTTACGCGCAGGTCTGGGCTGGGGCCGAATGCCTTCACACTGGGTGGAAGCGGAGATCGCGAGCAAATCGCTTAAGCGTTTGGATGACACTGTTCAATTTAAAGTTCCACTACAATTATTTAGGCGGCGGGGAAAAGTGGGTCCAGCAGCGGCATTTTTATGGGACGCACTACTAAGGGCTTAATTTTCGTGAGCTGGTGACCCCTTAAGTCCGGCTGGACTCGCGGAACAGCGCCCTCATCTGTCATTCTAAATTTACACAAATTTCCGCTGATTATTCTTCGGGGGATCCATGGTGAAAGCCAGTTTGACAGTTTTTCTTAGCGCGTGTCTTTTCGTGATTTCTGCCTGCGGCCCTTCACAAAGTGGGACCGAAATCCTTCCCGATGAAGATCGAACCGTAGAAGGTGAGGAGGCACCATTAAACAAGAGCGGCCCGAACTTTGGCGTGCTCGCGAAATTACAAGAGCCTGAGTACACCAAAGAAGAAATTGATGCGATTCTTGAACGTTATGCTTACATTGACCGGGCCCATCAAATTCCAACGGGCTTATTGAAGCGCGCCGTTCTCTATTTTCACGCGAATCGCGATCTCATTCCAAATAAAAATTATTTATCGGTGGTGGATTTTGCCGCTCATTCATCGCGCAAGCGTTTTTTTGTCATTGATCTTCGCACCGGCGCGGTGGAGGGCTACCGCACCTCCCATGGCACTGGCTCAGACGCCAACAACAACGGATTGCTGAACGGCTTTAGTAATCTCGAAGGTTCGCTGGCGAGCTCCCGTGGCAATATTCTCACAGCAGAAATTTATCACGGCAAATGGGGGCGCTCACTACGTCTGGATGGCTTGTCTGAAGCGAACTCGAACATGCGTATGCGCGCTGTAGTAATTCATGGCGCCTCATATGTCGAAGAACGAGAAGTACAACAGGGTCGAAGCTGGGGGTGTCTAGCACTCTCAATGGCCATCAAAGATCAATTGATCACCAAGATCGCCGGTGGTTCCGTTATCTACGCTGGACTATCTCCAGAGCACTGGTCGCCGCTGCGCTAGATTAGTGCAACACCTTTTCTTTCGGATTTTGGCTTCCACCACCTCCAGCGGCAATTAGGTTCGAAAGCGATTCTTTCGCCTCATATTTCACCACGGAGAGTGCCGTGTAGATGTCGTCGGCCTCAACCCTCAGCTGAAGTCCCAATTCCTTTGGGCCAAGAACAAGCGTCACGGCATAGCGCTTCGCATGTGTCTTTTTCTTTTCCTTTTCCTCCAGCATCACCACCATGCCTTCGAGGCCTGGGGCAAATTCGTTGATCTCTTGGATCTGCTGGTAAATAAAAGCGCGTTCTTCTGGCGTCGGATCGTGTGCTTTATAATTTGAAGTACGCATGGCTTTAACCCTCCTTTAAAGCTCTGTGGTCTCCTCCAATTTGATCCGATTTCAGATCCTGTCAAGTTGCCGGGGGAAACCGGACTTTTGATACTGCAGGATGACCCAGGATATAAAACCGCAGCGGCCATTCTATAGCGTCGCTAGCGTAGCCGATGCCAACTCTTGGCGAGTCCGTCAATCGGTCGCAGCGCCCGAATAAGTACGGCTTCGGGATGCCCGGCTGCTCGTGCAACAACGTTAAAGCAATAATACATGCCGTAAATAAAATATATATAGGAAATGCCACCGTCTTCATGCATCGGCGCTGTGCGCTGCGATAAGGTGCCCGTCGACTTTTCTCCACTCGCCGCATTATTCATCATTGCTGGAATATTACATAATGCGCTGAGTGGAGAAAAGTCGACGGGCACCATTGACGGGAGGGCGAAGAGAAGTCATTTTCATTGGCCATGAGTGAAGATCGCATAAAGTTAGAGCCTAGCTGGAAAGCTCGCCTCGGGGCCGAGCTGCAACAGCCCTATATGCTGGAACTAAGAGAATTCCTGAGTTCGCAGTTTAAAAGCAAAAAGGTCATTTATCCCAAGGCCAAAGAGTACTTTGCCGCGCTCGAGCACACGCCTTTTGAAAAAGTGAAGGTCGTGATCTTGGGCCAGGACCCCTATCACGGGCCGGATCAAGCCCATGGACTGAGCTTTTCAGTGAGACCTGGCGTAGATGTTCCGCCATCTCTGCAAAATATCTACAAGGAAATTCAGGCGGACTTGAGGATTAAGATGCCCAAGCATGGTCATCTCGAGCATTGGGCAGACCAAGGAGTGTTGCTATTAAATGCAACACTTTCCGTTGAAGCAGGACGCGCGGGCTCACACCAGAAAAAGGGTTGGGAGCAATTCACCGATCGGGTGATCGATGAGCTCAACCGTGGCCGGGACGGCATCGTGTTTTTGCTTTGGGGCGCGTATGCCCAGAAAAAAGGCGAACGCATTGATCGAAGCCGCCATCTAGTACTGACGGCGCCTCACCCATCGCCGCTTTCGGCGCATCGGGGATTTTTTGGTTCAAAGCATTTTTCGAAAGCGAACGAATATTTAAATAAACACGGCCAAGCACCTATAGATTGGCGCTTGCCCGAACAACACTAGCAGCGGAGAGATTCAATGAAGCATTTTTGCTGGTTACTTTTACTGGCGCCATCGGCTCTGTCCTGGGCGGCTACCGAAAAAACGTTTGTCTATTGCTCAGAAGCAAGTCCCAGCACGTTCAACCCCCAGTTAGCGACCGATGGGCCGACTTTTAACGCCTCCTCAGAAATGATTTACAACCGGCTAGTGGATTTCAAGCCGGGCACAACGGAAATTCAGCCGTCCTTGGCCGAGTCTTGGGCCGTTACGAAGGATGGCAAAATATATACATTTAAACTTCGCAAGGGCGTGAAGTTCCACGCGCGTGGCGAGTATAAACCCAAACGTGAATTTACTTCCGAAGATGTGGTGTTCACTTTTCAACGCATGCATAATCCAAAACATCCGTTTCATTTAATTAATGGCGGCACTTATGAATATTATAAATCCATGGGGCTTGATAAGCTTATTAAGGAAGTGAAGAGTGTTGATCCGCTCACGGTGCGATTTGAACTCACTCGACCCGATTCTCCATTTATCGCCAATCTTGCGATGGATTTCGCCAGCATTATCTCAGCGGAGTATGGGTATTATCTGAAGGATAAAGGTACTCCGGAGCTCATTGATATCGAGCCGGTAGGAACCGGACCGTATGTTCTAAAATCTTATTCGAAAGACACGAACATCCGATATGAGGCGCATCCTGATTACTTCCATGGGAAAGCGAAGATCGGCAAGGTCGTTTTTGCCATCACTCCCGAAGCAAATGTACGCTTTCAACGACTAAAAGCCGGCGAGTGCCAGCTGGTCGCGGAACCCGCGCCGCAAGATTTGAAAAATATGAAGGCCCTTGCTTCGGTCGATGTCATTAGCGGTCCAGGCCTTAACGTCGGTTACCTGGCGATGAATGTGCAAAAACCGCCACTAGATAAAAAAGAAGTTCGTTTGGCAATTTATCATGCGCTCAACCGGGCAGCTTACATAAATGCTATTTATTTGAATCAAGCGCAAATTGCAAAGAACCCGCTGCCGCCGACGATATGGGGATACAACGAAGCTGTACAGGATCACGCTTATGATCCCGCAAAAGCAAAAGAGCTTCTGAAGCAAGCAGGGTTTGAAAAGGGTCTCGAGCTTGAACTCTGGACTCTTCCGGTATCTCGCCCCTACAATCCAAATGGTAAAAAGATGGGCGAGATGATGAAAGAAGATCTCGCTAAAGTCGGGATTAAGGTGAAGCTAGTCACATTCGACTGGTCGACGTACTTGGCGAAAGCTTCAAAGGGAGAGCATCAGCTCGTGCAACTAGGATGGACTGGGGATAACGGTGATCCCGATAATTTCCTAAATGTACTTCTCGGGTGTGACGCCGTTAGTGGCGGCAGCAACTATTCACGGTGGTGCTCGAAGGAATTCAATGATCTGATTCAAAAAGCCCGCACGGAGACAAAGCAAGAAAAGCGCTCGGACCTCTACAAAAAAGCACAGCTGATTTTCAATCAAGAGGTGCCGTGGGTGCCACTCGCGCACTCTGTCGTGTTTCGTGCGCATGACAAGAAACTCACTGGTTACACATTGAATCCGCTCGGAACAGAGAATTTCTATCCACTGGATATTCAGTAAGAATGTTCAAACTGATCGCCCGGCGAATGCTAGCCGCGATTCCGACCCTGGTCGGAGTCTCGGTTCTCGCGTTCGCCTTAATCCGCATGGTGCCCGGCGATCCGGTATCTGTGCTGATCGGTGACCGGGGCGCTTCACCTGAAGCCATCGCCCAAATCAAAGCCAACCTCGGACTCGACCGGCCGGTGATTGAGCAATATTTTTTATTTATACGGCAAGCAGTCAAAGGAGATCTTGGTCAATCGATCATTTCGCGGCGAAACGTCTGGGACGAGTTTAGAGATCGATTTCCCGCGACTGTTGAGCTTTCCCTCGTCGCACTTTTTTGGGCCGTCTTGATCGGCATACCGCTGGGCGCGATGGCCGCAGTCTGGCGGGGAGGATGGATAGACCGCATCGCGATGTCAACCACACTTGTTGGCTACTCCATGCCCATTTTTTGGTGGGGCTTGATTCTCATCTTGGTGTTTTCCATTTTTCTTGGGTGGACCCCGGTTGCGGGACGGATGAGCGCTCTCACCGAAGTTGAATCCCGTACCGGACTCATGCTCATAGATGTTTGGCTTACCGGTGGAGGCTGGCCTGCGTTCAAAGAGGCGATCAGACACTTAATTCTGCCTTCGATTGCGCTCGGGACAGTGCCACTTGCGGCGATCGCAAGAATGACGAGATCTTCCACACTTGAAGTTTTGCGCGAGGATTACATTCGCACAGCCAGAGCAAAAGGCCTGTCGGGTTTTCAAGTCATCGCTAAGCACGCACTTGCAAATGCATTGATTCCCATTATCACGATCATTGGGCTTATGGGCTCGAGTCTTTTGACAGGTGCGATTTTGACCGAATCAATTTTTGCTTGGCCGGGAATCGGCAAGTGGCTCGTTCACAGTGTCAACGCAAGAGACTATCCGGTCATTCAAGGAGCTCTCCTTTTAATTTGCGTGATGATAATGGCGGTAAATCTAGTCATCGATGTGATTTATGTTTGGGTGAACCCAATGATCAGGTCGTCGCATGATTAAACGATCGCGCGCTTGGCGGCGATTTGTGATGAACAAACCGGCGGTGCTGAGTGGTGCAATTCTAATTGTTTTTGCGCTTCTAGCAGCACTGGCACCAGTGCTCGCGCCACATTCGCCGCTCGAAGTGAACACGGCAGCGCTGACACTTCCACCATTTGAAAATAACCACTACTGGCTAGGTACGGATGATGTGGGCCGCGATCTTTTAAGCCGCTTGCTCCACGGCGCGAGGCTCTCTCTTGGGATTGGACTTTTGGCCGTGATTGTTTCTTTGATTCTCGGGCTGCCGTTTGGCCTCTGGGCGGGATTCAAAGGAGGCAACACGGATCAGGTGATCATGCGCGCGACAGATATTCTCATGTCTATCCCAAATATTTTGTTAGCAATTGTAGTTGTGGCCGTTCTAGGTCCGGGAGTAACGAATACGGTTCTTGCGGTAAGTCTCGTGTCCCTACCTCAACTCATTCGCATTGTACGTGGGGTGGTTTTAGTTGAGAAGGAAAAGCTCTACATTCAAGCGGCCCGAGGGTTTGGAGCGAATTCGAAAACGTTACTCCTGTCCCACTTACTTCCCAATTGCTTGGCTCCCATTATAATCCAGGCCACGTTGGGCTTCAGCGATGCGATTTTAAATGCTGCGGCTCTTGGGTTTTTGGGCCTTGGAGCTCAACCGCCCATGCCAGAGTGGGGTGTAATGCTCGCAGATGCGCGCCCCTATATCGAGAGCGCTTGGTGGCTCGTGACTTTGCCGGGGATCTGCATTTTAATGGCAAGCCTTTGCTTCAATCTGTTAGGTGATGGCTTAAGAGACGCGTTCGATCCAAAATTGTAGGGGCATATGGGACCAGGGCTGCAAATAAAACCCAAAGTGGAATTTTCGGTGCATCTGCCAACGAAGGCAGAAATTGGCACGCATCTAGGATTTAAGCCGGAGAAAATTCTCGTCGTGGTCGACCGTAAAGTGCGGCAGACCCATTTGAAATCGTGGCTTAAAAATTTTGCAGCTGTTCATTACGTGAAGGCAGGAGAGTCGTTAAAAGATATTGCGACATTTTCTAGCCACGCCAGAAAAATGGTAAAGCTCCTTGGCCGCGTCTCTCCTAGCAATTGCGCCGTAATGGCGGTGGGCGGGGGAAGCGTCGGGGACTTCGCTGGTTTTTTCGCCAGCGTTTTTAAACGCGGAGTTCCTTTCATTCAAGTGCCAACAACTTTTCTAGCCGCGGTCGATTCAGCTCATGGCGGAAAAAATGGACTCAACATTGCTGGCGTAAAAAATCAAATAGGAACTTTTCATCATCCACGCGTGGTTTATATTGTCCATGATCTTTTGCAAACCCTTCCAGAGAGACAGAGGCATGCAGCCTTAGGCGAAGTAGCGAAAATGGCGCTTCTTTCTGGAGGCGATTTATTCGCGACCTTGGCTGGAATTAGAGATTGGGATTTTAAATCCCTTTGGGAATTGTTGCCCGCTACAATTTCCGCCAAATATGAAATTGTGGAAAAAGATCCGTTTGAAAGTACTGGTGAGCGGCAGTTTTTAAATTTAGGTCATACAATGGGCCATGCCTTTGAAACTCATTATGGCCTCGAGCATGGCGAAGCTGTTGGGCTTGGAATTGTGTTTGCTGCGGAATGGAGTCACCACCGCGGATATTTGGCGAATAACGAACACCAGCTAATTCGGGAAGTTCTCCGCGATCATTTGAAGATCGAATCTAATCCGAAATTTTTAGCAAAACGCAAACCAATGTCGCGAACAAAGCTTGCCGCGCTTATTGGCGACGACAAAAAATTAATTGATCAGCGGCATGTGAGCTATGTTTTCCTCGACGGGATCGGTCGGCCAAGACGGCTAGGCGTGCCGTTGGATTCTCTGCTGACGGAAGCTCAGCGCCAGGGCTGGGTCCCAAGATGAGCGGCTTCACCTACATAGGTGCGGTGCCTGCCTCCAAATCACTCTTAAATCGGGCGCTTATAGTTAAAAGTTTTTTCTCAGAGCTTGTTATCCACGGGGATTCTCAAGCAGATGACGTTGTAAAGATGCGCAAAGCCGTCGCTCAGTTTCAAAAAGGTGAGAAGATTGAGTGTGGTATGGCGGGAACAGTCTTGCGATTCATGGCATTGAGAGTTGCACGGACCAAAGGGACACATACCTTGAGCGGTGAGCCGCGTCTTTTTGAAAGACCAATTCAAGAGCTCGAGCGAATTCTAGGACAGCTTGGCTGTCAGGTAGAGTTCATCGACAATCATATAAAAATTCGATCTTGGGAATGGAAGATGGTGGGAGATGCGTTGCATGTGCCGACTGACCGCTCTAGCCAATTCGCTTCAGCCGTACTTTTAAGTAGTTGGCTTTCGCCGTTTGATCTTTGCATTTTGTTAAGTCCAGAGATGGTGTCGGAATCGTATTTGAAAATGACGATTCAGTTTTTGAAAAACTTAGGAATGCAAATCGATCAAACCGGTAAAGAGATCCGCGTGCCGCGCGATCAAAAAATCACTGTCAAAGATGTGATCATTGAACCCGATATGAGCTCAGCCTTTGCACTGGCCGCATGTGCAGCAGTTGGAGGGCGGGCTAGTCTGATGGGATTTCCCGCGCGAAGCAGTCAGCCAGATTCAGTCTTCGTTGAATACCTAAGAACTATGGGCGTACAGATTGATTTTAGCAATAATCACCTCGACATCCACCGTGCGGATCGCTTGCAACCCATCCACGTCGAGCTTGGCAATGCGCCAGATCTTTTTCCGGTGCTCGCTGCCGTCGCAGCGCTTGCGGATGGGGAAAGTCACTTGCATGGCGCGCCTCAGCTGAAGTTTAAAGAATCCAATCGTATCGCGAAGACCGTCGAGCTTTTGCGCTTAGTTGGACGCAAAGTCGAAGTTTTTGACGACGGCATCAAAATTGTGGGAAGTGAAAGTCCTGTGATTGAAAAAGCGGTTTGGTTCAATCCCGATCACGACCACCGAATGGCAATGGCCGCAGCCGTTCTTGCAGTAGCAGGCGAGCCTTTGCATATCGCCGAACCCCATGTTGTGACAAAAAGTTTCCCTGAATTTTGGTCGGCGATCGGTCGGCCTCTGTGATTAATTTTCTCATCGGACATCGGGGAGTAGGAAAAACTACGTTACTTGGTCGTCTTGAGATTTACGCGAAAGAGGCTGGGGTTCCTTTCCAAGGTTATGATCTTGATCGGGAAATCGAGCGTACGACCGACCGAAAAATAGACCAGATTTTTTCAGCAACCGGTGAGAGCGAATTTCGCAAACTCGAGAAAGATACTTTAGCCAAGTTATTGGGGTCGATCGACGAGCGAAGTTCGGTTTGGATTGCGCTCGGTGCGGGATTCGATGGGCCACTTCCGGCAGAGGCAGAAAAAATATGGGTGCGGCGTCCAACTGATTCTCTTGGACGCGTCTTTTTAGATCGGCCGAGATTAAACACACAAGAGTCAGCATTCGACGAATACCATATGCGATTTGTGCCGCGGGAAGCGCATTTCCGCGCTTTGGCTGACATGGAAGTCACTTTGCCGGAAGGCTTTATCACCGCCTCTCACTGGGAAGCCGCTCTCTTCGGATTTAGGCCCGCCAAAGTAACCGGAGCAGTCACCGTTCTTCCCGAGCGTTTTAGGTCCCTCGACAGTTTGAGGTCCTTAGCGAGCCGACATCGTAAACTGGGAGTCGCGCAATTTGAATTTAGAGACGATCTTTTCGATTTCGAAAAACTCCAACTAGCGCGAGAAGTCTTCGAACCAAGGGAAGTGATCTACAGTTTTCGCTCCTCAATCCGCCGACCCAGCGAATGGCTGGAGGCAAAATGCGATTGGGCCCTGGAACTAGGGCTTCCGCCCGGATTCGCTCCTGACATCTTATCTTTGCACGAGCGCGACAAAGATATAGCCAAGACGTTCAAGCGCTTTCCTGAAAAGTCGGGCTCCATTTTAAAAGCGGCAGTGACCGTCGAAACTTTTTCGGAACTTATGGCGGGACATCGTTGGTGGCTGGAAGATCCAAGTCATCGTTGTTTCCTGCCGCGCTCCGCGGATGGCCGTTGGAGCTGGTACCGCCAGTTGCTTGGCCAAAAAATGCCGTTGGCGTTTTGGCGCGAGGGCGATGGGTCCGCAGCGGATCAACCGCTTCTAGCGGATTGGATGCGCACCGCTTGCGATTGGCAAAACTTCGCAGCGATTCTGGGCTATCCTGTTGCGCACAGTTTTACGCCCGCCGAGCATGAGCGGTTTTTTGCAGCTCAGGGCATGCCGGTCGTGGGAATTCCACTGTTTGACGAGGAGTGGACGGAGGAAACTTTAAATTCTTTGACTAAGTTGGGTTTAAGAGCAGCCGCAGTTACCGCGCCGTTAAAAATTAAATCGACTGAGCTCGTTCGCCGCATGTCTGAGCCTGCGCAAACTTTTAACTCGGTGAACACTCTTGTTTATTCGGCGTTAGGTTGGCAAGGGCACAACACCGATATTGATGGTTTGAAAGAGCTGATCCCCGATGAAGTTCGCACGATCGGCCATGGAGACGTGGCAGTCTGGGGTGGTGGTGGGACTCGTGAATTGATTAAGCGAACTTTACCGAACGCCGCGGTTTTCTCCGCTCGTGGCGGAATTTCGGATCGTGGCAATCTCGCAATTGATTTTAATCCTCAGGTTGTGGTGTGGGCGGTAGGGCGTGTGCGCATGCATGCTCTGCAGTGGCCACCATCACAGTGGAAACCAAAACTAATTATTGATTTAAATTACAGTGAGGATTCTCCCGGGCGCGAATACGCCCTTATGACCGGCGCCGAATACCGCGGGGGACTACCGATGTTTAAAGCGCAAGCAATCGCGCAACAGGAGTATTGGAAAAATGAACACATTCGGCCGACTTTTTAGATTAACCTCATTTGGCGAAAGCCACGGACCAGCAATGGGCGCCGTTGTCGATGGTTGCCCCGCCGGCGTTGTATGGAATCAAGAAATTTTAGATCGAGTTCTGGAGCGCCGTCGTCCCGGCCAGTCTTCCATTGTTTCTGCACGTAATGAAGCGGATCAGGTCGAGGTGTTGAGCGGAATTTATGAGAACAAAACCTTAGGCACTCCAATTGCGATGATGATTCGAAATCAAGACGCAAGGTCGGAAGATTATCAAGGCGTGCCAGAGCAAGGACGCCAAGGGCACGCGGATGACACTTGGAAAAAGAAATTTGGCCATGTTGACCCTCGTGGCGGAGGCCGAAGTTCTGGCCGTGAGACGGTGGCAAGAGTGATGGGCGGGGCAGTTGCGCAAATGTTGGCGCAAACTCTTGTGCCAGAAATGAAGGTCGTCGGTTTTGCTTCGCAAATCAGCTCAATTGCACTGGAGGAGTTTGAACTCGACGCTGCCGAAAATTCACTTCTCGAAACTCCTTACTGGGTCGATCAGTTCCCCTCAAGATTTCCACACGCGGAAAAATCAAACGAGATCACCCGCATGCTCGAACAAGCAAAAGAAGAAGGCTTGAGTTACGGCGGCTGCGCCTCTATTTGGCTAGAGAATGTTCCAGCCGGTCTCGGCCAACCCGTCTTTCACAAATTAAAAAGCGAACTCACCGCCGCGATGATGAGCGTCGGCGCTACTGCGGCCGTCAGTATTGGCGCTGGATTCTCAGCGTCGCAAAAAGAAGGCACCCAGTTCCATGATCCCAACGATTCGTCGGTCTACGGCGGCTTAAGGGGAGGAATAAGCACAGGCGAACGCATTTCATTAGAGGTCGCGTTCAAACCAACATCAAGTGTGATGGACATCGCAAAAAAAGGCCGCCACGACCCGTGCATTGTCCCGCGAGCCATACCCGTTTTGGAAGCGATGGCGTGGCTTGTTCTTGCGGATCATCTTTTGCTGAGAAAGTTAGATGCGGTTTTACTTTGAGGAACTACATGCAAAAACTAGAGACTCATCTACGCCGGAACTTCTCTGGGACTGAACTAAAATAAGAGTTCCCTGAGAGATTTGACCCAGCAATAGAGGTTTTTCCAGGTAATATCCTTTCCAATCTGATCTAAAAGAAATCAACTTATATGGTTCTGTCGTAAAAAAGGCGTATTGATTCTTCCGGCTATTCTCTGGAAGTTCTTTGGACACCTTACACTGATTAATTTTAATTGCTCCAAAGTTAAGACAACCTGATGACATACCCGGAACGTCAACCGCATCGACAGTATTAAAACTGTCGCGTGAGTAGTCTTTTTGTCTCACGCGCGCGCTATTGTTAGATTGGAGCTTTTCAACGATGCGGACGGTCTCTTGTCCATACCAGTTTTTCACGCCTGAAATGATCTCGAGTTGATGATCACCTTCAGCATTTGTACAGGAGATTCGACTCGCGCCGTTGGCAGCACCTGCTGAAGCGACATGGCCGGCAATTGTCAGCATTAACATGAAGACTTTTGTATTAGAACGCATATAGAGCTCCTGAGGTTAATTTATTCTGTCTTACCTGGTGAATTGGGAAGTGTAATTCAATCCCCATGCCAGCAATGAACAGACGAATTGAATCATATTAAATGCGACCGACGGGGGTAGTTGAATCATGATGGGCGCACTGTAGCTCCCGTTGAATCATGGTCCCACCGCACCTAGGA
>JAYSTF010000022.1:0-5783 GCA_043720065.1 Pseudobdellovibrionaceae bacterium
TTCGAAACCTAGCGCGCATTAAGTCTGTCATCCCAAAACAGTTAGATACTTCATGGCTTGATAAAAATGGCGATAATTTAATTAGTCTCGCATATCGACACCACGGACAGCCTACGGCAGAATTTTTGTTGGCCAACTTTAATTTTACTACAGAGACCTTGCTGCAAAAAAATAATAAGGATTTGGCGACTTGTAATTTTGTATTCGGAAATCCTATCTTGATAAAACTATTGAAAGATATGAATGCGCTAACGCAGGAATGCATTGAATTCGAGAAAGAAGTTTTCTTTGCTAAATTTGATTTTACATCCTTGACAGAATATCCAGGGATGCAGAAAACATTTCGAACCGACTCCGATTTTGTTCACGCAACGAATGAAAAAGTCCTTTCGGTTATGCGAGTGGGAACGGGTCACTACGACGACTCAGCTTCTATCTACGTTTTTGATCAGACAGTATGGCCACTGAAGCTCATCAAACGCCTTGACTTTGCGAGCAATAAAAAAATTATGAGTGGCGATATCGTACTTAGCCTCCAAGGGAATATACTGATAAGCCTATTTGATAAATGCTATGGTGGTCTTGACTGCAAAAAAAATCATACCCAAACCGCGGGAATTGATTTGACGACTTTAAATCTAACTGTAGCACCTTGGCGCAAGTACGAGGATTATAATTTCCCTTCCTATCAAGGATCTACTTTTTATAACTATGGTAGTGATTTTGGATATGAGTTCTACAATAGAATAGATCCATTCACCCCTGGTGATCCGATGAAAAGCTTCAGTTTAAAATATTTTGAACCGCCAGTGATAAATAGAGAGGTTTTTGAAGATCCACATTCCGTTTTGTTCAAGAGAACGGAGCTATCTCTGGGCGGGCAGCAGCCGACCGTAATTCACTGCTTGGATTCAGATCTATGCGTTGCAAGAGATTTAATCAACTCGGAGACAAATTGGTTTGTGCGTGAGCACGGCAGTTGGCGCAGATTTGAAATTTTCGGTGGTGCTTTTTATCCTCAATTGCGTGATATTGTTTTTGCAGATTCAACCTATACTGTGGGTTGGTTTTCTGATCCTAAAGTTTTTTGGGAAAGCGAAAAACGCGCCTTGATTTTTGATCCTAAGACACAGACTTTCTTGCTTGGCAAAAAACGCAAAGAATATGGTAATTTTATTTTAGGAACTTCATTGAAAGTAGTGACGCAGTCTACGAAATTCTCTCTACAGAAACTCGAGCTGAAAGACATCATGACAGATCAATCTGTGGGTACTTGCTTTGTCCCAGAGGGCATAAAACTTGACTACCCGATTTACTTCTCAAAAATTCGTAATGAAGTACAGTTCTATATTAAAGAGGACGGTACATCTCAAAAGGCGCCTCAGTTTTTACGAACTCAGTGTAACTAAGAACTCACCGCCGTTATGTAGGCTTGTATTTGAAGGTTACCGCTTCATAAACACTACTTTTTTGAGGAGGCACTGAAAATAACCACCGGCAATCACCCGCGACGTCGCGGGTAATAGAAGTTGTTTATGCGGTCACTGCCGTAGCGGCGAAGCGGCGCGTCGTCATGAATCGGAACTTTTAAAATTCTTCTGAGATAACTTGGGTGGAGGCGCGGGTGATTCGGTCGCGTAAGGCTTCCCATTCGGGAGATTCCCATGGGTCCGGAGTCCAAAAGACGATTCCGCCTTCGCGGCGGTTCGATAAAGTGTGGAGCTGTTGGTAGAGTTCGCGCGCGGCGAGGCGGGCGTCGTCGGGGAGTTTCATTTCCCAAAGTTTTTCGGTTGCGACGCCAATCGCGCGGGCGGCTTCAAGGTGCATTTCTTTTGAGGGCTTGCCGCGCACTAAAACCATCGGTAGCGCTGGTTGGTAATGGTGATCTAAATTTCCCGGTGAGGCTTTTGATTTTACGACCTCAATATTTACAGGCTCACCCAATTCTTTTATGGCCTCGAACAACTGGTCGCGGCTCACCCCACCAGGGCGCAAAATTTCTAGCGTAGGGGGAGCGCCTTCTTTCCAGCGCACGACGGTAGATTCAATGCCGACTTCACAGGGGCCGCCGTCGACTACGGCGACATGTTCATTAAATTCGCTTAAGACATGTTCGGCGCGAGTTGGACTTGTTTGGCCAAATTTGTTGGCGCTTGGAGCGGCGATTGGTTCACCGAGTTCGCGCAAGATTTCAAGTGCAATCGGATGAGCGGGTGCGCGAATGCCGACGGTTGGTAATCCAGATGTGATGAGTGAATCGATTTTGTGGGATTTAGGAAGCACAAAAGTAAGTGGACCGGGCCAAAATTTTTCTGCAAGCAGTCCAACCGCCTTCGGCCAAGACTTTACCATTGTCTTCGCCTGCTCAATGTCGGCCACGTGAACGATCAAGGGATCAAAGAGTGGCCGCTCTTTAGTTGTGAATATTAACCGAAGAGCATCAGGCGAAGAAATGCGGCCGGCGAGACCGTATACAGTCTCAGTCGGAATACCAACCACTTGGTTGTTTTTCAGTCGGCGAATAGCTTCTTTGACGGTTACGATAGCCATAAGACTAAGAGTTATACCGTGGCTAGAACGGGCGTTCAAGAACCCCGTAAGCCGTGTCGCCTAAGCTATGCGCCAGCCAGGAATAAACTTTGAGCTTTTTGGGCTCTATCGGCTCCTTGTGTCTTAAGACGCGATAAAGATGCTCTACTTCGGCGAGCCCAACTTGGACGAAACCTTCACTGGACGTTGCGGGAAGAAGGTGAATGAAGCGGCGAGTTTCCGATTGATAAACGTCGGTAAGAATATGGGTCTTGGTTTTAAATTCTTTTGCCGTGAGCTGCAGAGATTTTTTAGGCCAACAATTGTAAGCGATGCTCCAGATGGGAACTTGGCCGTCGAAAGCTCGGTGCACCGCCAGGCAAACATCTTGGTGATGAGGGTGGCCGTAATCCCCAAGAATGGAGTGCGTGAAAACAGTCTTAGGTTTTTCGAGCTTCTTTAGGTTTGCAATCAGGCGGTCAAGGTCGAGTCGTTCGTTGTAATGGTCAGGAAAATCCCAATGTTCAGCCCGTTTAATTTTTAATGTTTTGGCGGCTTTCCTGAAATCCCGATTGCGATCTTGGCCCCGGCCATCGGCGTTGCCATCGGTGACACAGACCAAATGCCAGGGACTTTTGCGTTCACGTTGTACTAGACCACCAAAGAAAATGGATTCGTCGTCCGGATGTGCAACTACAATGAGGTTTGATTTCAACTTGCGCATGATTCGTTTATCATCATTTCATGGATCTAGTGGTTTGCAAAGACGCGCTCGAAGTGGCCCAGTTCGCTGATCGATGGATTGCGAAAATGGCACTTGAGCAAAAGGCCCGCTCATTCTATTTGCCTGCAGGCGCAACGCCAGAGCCGCTCTACAAACTCTGGAATGAAACGCAGCCCGTTTACGTTAATAAACTTAAACTTTTGCAGATCGATGACGTCCTGACAGGCCCCAAGGCGGGGCAATTCAAAGACTTTTTCAAAACTCACATGGAGCCTTGGCTTGGGCAATTTGAATGGATCGAAAACGCAGCGACACAAGCGGATGTGGCCGTCCTCGGTCTAGGAACAAATGGCCATGTGGCGTTTCATGAACCTGGTTTGCCGAGAGATTTTTTTAGTGGCTGTGTGCGACTTTCAGAAGCTACAGTACAACGGTTGAGCCTGGAGCGAGGCACCTGGGGAGTGACTTACGGACTTGCCGCGTTTATGCGCACTAAAGCGGTTTTGATGATAGCGACCGGTACAGGAAAGAAGGAAATTTTCGCCAAATTTTCCCAGCGCCGCGGTGAGTTTCCAGCTCTAGTGCTGCGCGATCATCCCTCGCTAACGGTAGTTATTGATCAGGCTGCCACATGATGCACTGTCGCAGACCTTTCTTTACTTAATGTTAAGCTTATACTCTAGATATGCCAACGGTTAGCAAGACCATTTTAGTTGTTGATGATTCGAGACCCATGAGAACGCGCCTCAAGCAGATTTGTGTCGATCTGGGCTTTACGGCTTTTGAGGCCGCCGATGGCGCAGAGGCGCTTCGAATTATGGCGGAAGAGCCCATCGATCTAGTATTAACGGATTGGAATATGCCAAAGATGGACGGGCGGCAATTCATCGATACGGTTAGAAAGCTTCCAAGCCTTAAAAATCTTCCCATCATTTTAGTCACTACGGAGTCGGAAAAAGCGAAGATTCTCGATTCACTTCTGAACGGAGCGAAGGATTACATCGTGAAACCGTTTAATGAGGCCACGGTGAAACAAAAGATTTACCTCGCGCTGGGCATGGCGACAAAGAAATAAGCCCCCGAAAACTGGCAAGATTATAGACTAATTACTCATCGTCGGAGATGCGTCGCACAATACTACGAGAGTTTGCAGCCAGAGACTTCTTACGAACGCGAATGGTTTTAGGTGTCACTTCAATCCACTCATCATCGTCGATCCATTCAATACAACGCTCCAAATTCATTTCGCGAATGCCTTTAAGGGCTTCGTAATGATCGGAACCGGCCGCTCGAACGTTTGTGAGCTTCTTTTCCCTGCAGGCGTTAACGTTGAGGTCGTTATCCCGATTGTTTTCTCCGATAACCATTCCTTCGTAGAGCTCATCACCGGGCTTAATAAACATCACGCCCCGGTCATCAAGGTTTAATAACGCGTACTCAACTGCCGCACCATTTCGGTCGCTGATAAGAGCGCCATTTGAGCGATGAAGCATATCGCCTTTCCAATCCGTGTACCCAACAACGCGCGAGCTAAACAAACCTTCACCACGCGTGGCGGTCATGTACTTGGTTCGCATGCCGAGAAGGCCACGAGTTGGAACGTCAAACTCCAAGCGCACACGATTCTGCGTCCCGGTAGGACCGGACTGTGTTCCGCTAGTTTCGTAAGAGATCAAAATCCCTTTGCGCTCTTGGAACATGCGCGTGACGTCACTTGCATACTGCTCTGGCAAATCAAGTGTTGCGCGCTCTAAAGGCTCTTGCTTTTGACCTTGTTCACCGCTCTTCATGATCACCAATGGCCTGCCGACCATTAGTTCCATGCCTTCACGGCGCATTTGTTCGATCATGATTGCAAACTGCAATTCACCGCGACCAAGAATACGAAATTGATCGGGCAGAGCTGTTTCTTCAAAACGAATTGCGACATTCGCGCGCGCTTCCCGTAACAAACGCTCGCGCAGCTTTCGTGATTGAACGGCTTCGCCGTCTCGACCTGAGAAAGGCGATGTGTTCACGGAAAAGATCATCGCCAAAGTTGGCGGCTCGACTTCAATGCGGGGCATAGCGGGTACAGTCTCGGTGCTTACGAGTGTGTCACCGATTTCGAAAAGATCGGTTCCCGCAAGTACGGCGATATCGCCGGCTAAAACTTCCTTCGTCTCGACCTGTGCCAAACCTTGATAGGTGAAAAGTTTTACGACGGTGAAGTTTTCCGCCACGGGATTGCGTTTATCGTCGACGCCTTTGCGGACGATTTTAGTTTGCACATAGGTATTTCCTGAAGTGACGCGACCGATGGCTAAGCGGCCAACGAAGTCAGACCAGCCAAGATTCGCTACGGTCATTTGAAATCCACCGGCATCAAAAACTTTAGGTTTAGGGATTTCATTTACCAATAAATCCAAGAGAGGCTTCAAACTACCTTTTTTCTCACCCGAGACGAGAGCCGGGATCTCATCAAAATTTGTTGTACACCAACCTGCTTTGGCGCAGGCGTAAACAATCGGAAACTCGGCTTGAGTTTCCG